>NZ_JBEPCJ010000048.1:0-78627 GCF_040299565.1 Spirillospora sp. NPDC000708 | reverse complement strand
ACGAAGTCCATCGCGAAGCGACGCCGAAGGCGCCCTTGACTTTGGAGGGGCGGCCCCGTACGCAAGCGCCACCCCACCACCCGAACACCCTTTCTCCCTTATCGGCGCTTAGAGCACCGCTTAAAGATGGCTGCCTAACGAGCGCCCCTACAAGCACCGCCTAAATAACGCCGCCTAACGAGCACCGCCCAGAGAACACACCCCAGAAAGCGTCGTCTAACGAGCACCGCCTAGAGAGCGCCGCCTAGAGAGTGCCGCCCAGAGAACACAACCCAGAGAACACAACCCAGAGAACACAACCCAGAGAACACAACCCAGAGAACACAACCCAGAGAACACAACCCAGAGAGCGTCGTCTAACGAGCACCGCCTAAAGAGCGCACTCAGCGACCACCGTCTTAGAAGTCGCCAGCAGGGCCACGCATTGCCGGGCGAGCCCATCGACGACGAGCCGGTCCGACGAAACCGGCGGCCGCTCTCCAACCGCCCCCCGAGCTTGCGTGCGCAGCAGCCTCAAGGGTTGGTGGCGGACGCCACGAAGAAGGGGAAGGCCACGAAGAGACGGTTCGTGCGGGCGCGTTCGCGCTGGTCGGCGAGCCAGTCGTCGGCGAGGCGGGGTTCGGCGAGGCGCGCGAGCAGCGGGAGGACCGCGCCGTCGGTGAACACGGCGGTGTGGACCTCGACGGCGACGTCCCGGAAACCGGCGTCCAGCAGGAGGCCCCGGTACTGCCGCGCGGCGCGGGGAGACGGGACCTGGTCGGCGCGGGCGTGCACGAGGGTACGGGTGACGTCGGGGAACGCGGAGTCGACGACGAGGGTGTCCCAGTCCTGGCCGCAGAGCACGATGCGCCCGCCGGGGGCGAGGACGCGGCGGGCCTCGGTGAGCAGGTGGGCGGGGACGGGCAGGTCGTGGAGGACCTTGTCGGCCCGGTAGCCGGTGAGTTCGGCGTCACGGAACGGCAGGGCGCGGGCGTCGGCGACGCGGAGGTCGGCGTCGGAGTGGCGGGTGCGCGCCGCGGCGATCATCTCCTCGTCGACGTCGACTCCGGTGGCGCGGACGCCGCGGGCGGTGAGTTCCGCGACGGCGCGTCCGGTGCCGCAGCCGATGTCGGCGACGAACGCGCCGGGCGCGGTGCGGAGCAGGTGGTAGGTGCGGGCGCGGAGCCGGGTCGCTGCGGGGGTGGCGTCGGCGGCGTCGAGCGCGGCGATGAGGTCGGCGGGCATGCGGTCATGCTGCGACCTCAAGCGAACATGAAGTCAAGCGCGCCGGAAACGCGAAGAGCCCCGAGCGCGCGGCTCGGGGCTCTCCGGACGTGCCCGTTACCGCGCTTCGCCGTGGAAGGCGGTCTGGATGAGGCGCTTGCCGGCGCGGCGGTCGGAGTGGGTGCCGCGGCCGACGGGCAGCGGCCCGGGGCGGACGTCGAACAGGTTGCCCTCGTCCTTGTTGCCGGACATGATCAGCGCCGGCGTGGCCATGTCCTTCAGCCGCTGCATGACCGGGTCGAACATGGCGCGGCCCGCGCCGCCCATGGTGCGGGCGAGGATCAGGTGCATGCCGATGTCGCGGGCCTGCGGCAGCAGCTCGGCGACCTGCGCGAGCGGGTTGCCGGACGGGGTGGCGACGAGGTCGTAGTCGTCCACGATGAGGAACAGCTCCGACCCGCTCCACCAGGACCGGTTCCGCAGCTGCTCGGGCGTCAGGTCGGACGGGGGGAGCCGGTTGACGAGGGCGCCGTTGACGTCCTTCATCAGCCCGGCGGCCGCCGTCGAGGACGCCGCGTACCCGATGACCTGGTCGCTCTCGGCGGAGTCCAGCAGGGCGCGCCGGTAGTCGAGCATGATGATGCGGGCCTCGTCGGGGGTGTACCGCGCCTTGACGGCGTCGACGACGACGCGCAGCAGGTTCGACTTGCCGCACTCGTTGTCGCCGATGACGACGAAGTGCGGGTCGTTCTCGAAGTCCAGCAGGACGGGCGACAGCGTGTCCTCGTCGATGCCGATCGGGATGCGCTTGCCGGTCTCGGACACCTGCGGCAGCGACGCCAGCGGCAGCACGTCCGGCAGCATCCGGACCTGCGGCGCGGGCGGGCGGCCCTGCCAGCCGGCCTGGACGGTCTGCACGAGCTGCTTGACGCCGTCGGCGAGGTCCTCGGAGGTGGGGCGGCCGTCGGTGCGGGGCAGGGCGGCGAGGAAGTGCAGGCCCTCGCGGGTGAGGCCGCGGCCGGGCCGGTTCTCGGGGACGTTCGCGGCGAGCTTGCGGTCCATCTCCGACTCGTACGGGTCGCCGAGCTTGAGCTCCAGCTTCGTCCCGAACAGGTCGCGGATGGTGAGGCGGAACTCCGACCACTTGTTGGTGGCGGCGACGACGTGGATGCCGTAGCCGAGGCCGCGGGCGGCGAGGTCGGTGATGGTGGTCTCGACCGCCTCGAACTCCTGCCGGACGGTCAGCCAGTTGTCGACGACGAGGAACACGTCGCCGAAGCCGTCGCCGGGGATCTGGCCGGCGGCGCGCAGCCGCCGGTAGGTGGCGATGGAGTCGATGCCGCGCTCGGTGAAGAACCGCTCGCGGGACTCCAGCAGGCCGGAGACCTCGGCGACGGTGCGGCGGACGCGGTCGGGGTCGAGGCGGCTGGCGACGCCGCCGACGTGCGGGAGGTCGGCGAGCGGGGCGAGGGAGCCGCCGCCGAAGTCCAGGCAGTAGAACTGCACCTCCTGCGGCGTGTGCATCAGCGCGAGGGAGGTGATGAGGGTCCGCAGCAGCGTCGACTTGCCGGCCTGCGGGGCGCCCGCGACGCCGACGTGCCCGGCGGCGCCGGACAGGTCCAGCCACATCGGGTCGCGGCGCTGGTCGAACGGCTTGTCGACGATGCCGGCGAACGCGTGCAGCTGCCCGCGGCCGTCCCAGCCGGCGGTGGTGAAGCCGAACTCGGGGGTGTGCTGCAGGTTCGGCAGGACCTGGTCCAGGGTGGACGGGTCCTCCAGCGGCGGCAGCCAGATCTGGTGCGGGGGCGGGCCGTGCCCGGCGAGCTGCTTGACGACGAGGTCGAACAGGCTGATCTGCGGGCCGTCGTCCTCCTTGCCGTCCTGGTGCTGCTGCGGCTGCTCCTGCATCCGGGGCTGCACGTAGGCGGGGGTGAACGGGACGATCTGGGCGAGCTGCCGCGGCCCCTGCCGGCCGGGCTGCGCCGCCTCGTCCTCGGGACGGTAGGCGCCGGACACGTACGCGGCGCGGAACCGGGTCAGCGACTCGGTGCCGATCTTCAGGTAGCCGTTGCCGGGCGCCTGCGGCAGCTCGTAGGCGTCGGGGGAGCCGAGGACGACCCGCGACTCCATCGCGGAGAACGTCCGCAGGCCGATCCGGTACGACAGGTGGGTGTCGAGGCCGCGGAGCTTGCCCTCCTCCAGGCGCTGCGACGCGAGCAGCAGGTGGACGCCGAGGGACCGGCCGAGCCGTCCGATCATGACGAACAGCTCGGCGAAGTCGGGCTTGGCGGACAGCAGCTCGGAGAACTCGTCGAGCACCACGAACAGCGTCGGCATCGGCTTGAGCGCGGCGCCCTGCTCGCGGGCCTTCTCGTAGTCGCGCAGCGAGGCGTAGTTGCCGGCCTGCCGCAGCCATTCCTGGCGCCGCACCATCTCGCCGTGCAGCGCGTCGTACATGCGGTCGACGAGGGGGAGCTCGTCCTCCAGGTTGGTGATGATGGCGGAGACGTGCTGGAGGCCGTCCATCCCGAGGAACGTCGCGCCGCCCTTGAAGTCGACGAGGACGAAGTTCAGCACCTCCGAGGAGTGCGTCATCGCCAGGCCGAGGACGAGCGTGCGGAGCAGTTCCGACTTGCCGGAGCCGGTCGCGCCGATGCACAGGCCGTGCGGGCCGTACCCGCCCTGCGCGGCCTCCTTGATGTCGAGCTCGATGGGGCGGCCGTCGGCGTCCAGGCCGATCGGGACGCGGAGCCGGTTGCGCGGGGCGCGGGGCTGCCACGCCTGCCGCGGGTCGATGCGGGTCGGGTCGGGGACGCCCAGCAGCGTCGTCAGCGTCGTCGCGGCGGACAGCGCGTCCAGCTCGGCGCCGGCGGCGGCGCTGGCCCGCAGCGGCGCCAGCTGCCGCGCGAGGCCGTCCGCCTGGACGTAGCTGTACTGGTCGGGCTTGCCGAGGGAGCTGGCGACGTCCTTGCCGGTGCGGTCGCGGCGCAGCATCGCCATCTTGTCGGCGGCGACCCGCAGCCGGAGCATGGTGTTGTCGGCGGTCGGCGCGACGTTCCCGGTCAGGTCGATGACGCAGACGCCCTCGATGCCGTCCGAGCCGATCTGCGAGTCGGGGGTGACGGCGCCGCCGTCGACGATGACGACGTGGTACGGCAGGTCGTTCTGCGACAGGCCGGGGGTGAACCGGGCGCGGTCCTTCACCTCGGTGCCGTACATCCGCTCCAGCTCCGACAGGCTGGTCGCCATCAGCCGGACGGGCCCCGCCGCGTCCGTCAGCGTCGGGTGCATCGCGTGCGGCAGCCACTTCACCCAGTCCCAGTGCGGCATCGCCTCGGCGGACGCGCACACGCTGACCCGCATGTCGTCGGGCGAGTGGAACGCCGTCAGCTGCGCGATCATCGCGCGGACCATGCCGCGGACCGCGTCGAGGTCGCCCATCGGCAGGATCCGCGCGAACGACGGCAGCGACACCGCGACCGGCAGGTTCGGGACGGTGGAGTGCGCGCGGACGAAGCGGCGCAGCGCGCCCGCCGTCATCGGCTCCAGGTCCTCGATGGGCTTGGTCTCCGGCGGGATCAGCTGCACGGCGAGCTTCTGCGGGCCGGCGCCGATGCGCACGTTGCCGAAGTCGGCGTCGGAGGGGCGGCGCTCCCAGATGCGGGCGCTCATCACCAGCGACCACAGCGAGTCGGGGTCGGGGCTGTTCCACTCCAGCGACTCGCGCTGCTGCTCGGCGGCGCGCCGCACCCGGCGCCGCACCTGGCTCAGGTAGCGGAAGTAGTCGCGGCGGGCGCCGTTCAGCTTGAACTTGCGCTCGCCGGAGCCGCGGCCCAGCTGGCCGATCATCATGCCGCCCATGGCCAGCGCCATGCCGCCGCTGCTGATCATCATCATCGGCGACTTGGTGCCGCCGCCGACGAACATCAGGCCCATCATCACCGGCATGACGGCCATCGGCAGGTAGGTGAGCACCGCCTGCATGCCGCCGCTCTGCATCTCCGGGATCTCCGGCGGGGATTCGAGGAGCAGCTCGCCCTTCGGGGCAGGGGGCGGTTTACGGCGCTCCTTGCGCTTGACGAGGATCGTGCTCACCTGGGGGTTCCCTCCGCGGGCCAACGCGTCCCGGGGGCGGCCGGACGGCGGCGGGGAGCGCGGCCGACCCGCGGGTTGGTGGAGTTCTTTGTTGATTCGGTGTTGATTTAGCCTAATCGGACGCCACATCCTAAGCTGCGCGTCGATCGGATCCGGCCCGCGATCTGACCTGGAGGACGGGAGCTCCCGTGAATTCCCCCGCCACAACCGAACTGTGCAGGGTGACCATCGTCGCGCCCCGGCGGCGCGTCGACGTGTCCCTGCCCGCCGACGTGCCGCTCGCCCACATGCTGCCCACCCTCCTGCGGGCCGCCGGGGAGAACATGGCCGATGCCGGTCTCGCGCATTCCGGGTGGGTGCTGCAACGGCTGGACGGCAGCCCCTTCGACCCGGCGCAGACGACGAGCGCGCTCGGCGTGCGGGACGGCGAGATCCTCTACTTCCGGCCGCGGATGGCGCAGCTCCCGGAGATGTCGTTCGACGACGTCGCCGACGTCATCGCCACCGGGATCCGGGAGCGCTCGGACCGCTGGCGGCCCACCACGACGCGCTCGTTCGGGCTCGGCGCGGCCGGGGCGGCGCTGGCCGTCGGCGCCGTCGTCATCGCGCTGTCCGGCCCGCCGTGGATCGTCCCGGCGGTCGCCGCCGGCCTGATCGCGCTGCTGACCCTCGTCGTCGCGGTCGCGCTGTCGCGGGCGCTCGCCGACTCCGGTGCGGGCGTCGTCCTCGGGTACGCGGCGCTGCCCTACGCCTTCCTCGCCGGCGCGCTCGCCCCCGCCCGCAAGGGCCTGGAGCTGTCCGACCTCGGCGCGCCGCACCTGCTCGCCGGGTTCGGGGTGGCCGCGCTCGCCGCGATCATCGCCGCGTTCGGGGTCGCGGACGGGCTGCCGGTCTTCCTCGGCGTCGCGTTCGCCGGCTTCGTCGGCGCGGTCGGGGCCGGCGTCGGGTTCGCGTTCGACGACCTGCCGGCCGCGGGGATCGCGGCCGTCGCCGCGGTCGTGGTGATGATGTTCATCGCGGCGGTCCCGTCGCTGTCGTTCAAGCTGGCGCGGGTGCCGCTGCCGCCCGTCCCGGCCAGCGCGGAGGAGCTGCGCAGCGACACCGAGACCGTCGACGGCCGGATGGTGCTCGCCCGGACGGCCGCCGCGGACCGCTTCTCCACCGGCCTCATCGCGTCCATCGCGCTCGTCGCGGCGGGCGCGATGCTCTTCCTGTTCGGCTCGGACGGGTGGGCCGCCCCCACGACGAGCGCGGTGATGTCGGTGTCGCTGCTGCTGCGCGCCCGCGTCTTCCGCGGCGTGTCGCAGCGCGCCTGGATGCTGGTCGTCGGGCTGTTCGGCCTGGTGCTGACCGTGATCGGGATCGCGCTGCACGGCAGCCAGGTCGTCGCGCTCGCCGCCGCGCTCGTCCCGCTGCTGGTGCTCGTCGGCATCGTGGTCGGGGTGACGATGTGGCTGCCGACGCACAAGCCGACCCCGTTCTGGGGACGCTGGGGCGACATCCTCGACGTCCTGGTGATGATCTCGCTGATCCCGCTGGCGCTCGCGGTGCTGGACGTCTACTCCCGCGTCCGCGGGCTGGCCGGGTGAGGCGCTGATGCAGAGCCGGCGGGATCTCTACCAGGCGCACCGGCTGATGACGCAGCGCGTCGGGCTGGCGCTGCTGCAGGGCGAGCCCGACGTCGCCGAGTCGCCGATGCGGCGGCTGTCGGCGGCCGCGTTCGGCGGCGTGATGGTCGGGCTGCTCGTCGTCGCGGTGTTCGGGATCTGGGGCGTGCTGTCGCCGGGCGGCGCGAAGGGGCTGGACCAGCCGGGCGTCCTGATCATCGAGAAGGAGACCGGCACCAAGTACATCTACGACGCCAACACGAAGAAGATGTTCCCGGTCGCCAACTACGCCTCGGCGATGCTGGCGCTGAACTCCGACAACGTGTCCCGCCGCACCGTGTCCCGCAAGTCGCTCGACGGGTTCGAGCGCGGCGCGATGATCGGCATCCAGGGCGCGCCGGACTCGCTGCCCGACAGCGGGCAGCTCATCCGCGGCCCGTGGTCGGTGTGCGTCCGCGAGACGCAGGCCGCGAACGGCGTGCCGCAGGAGCTCACCGCGCTCGCCGCCGGGCGGGATGTCGGCGGCCGCGGGCTCTCCGACGGCGAGGCGGTGGTCGTGCAGGCCGGCGGCGTCCCGTGGGTCATCTGGAAGGACCACCGGATGCAGCTGTCGCTGCCGCAGAACCAGGTGCCGGTGCTGACGAACGGACCCGAGGCCGCCGAGGTCCCGCCGAAGTGGTTGAACGCGATCCCGTCCGCCGGCGGCTTCGGCGCCCCGAACGTCCCGGGGCGCGGCAAGGCGGTGTCCGGGCCGGGCGGCGGGCAGGCGCGGGTCGGCCAGGTGTTCCGGGCGCAGACCGGCGCGGGCGGGCAGACGCTCTGGTACGTGATGCTCCAGGACGGGCTGTCGCTCATCAACGCGACGCAGGCGCAACTGCTGCTGCTCGACCCCAACGAGAGCCAGGCGTACCCGGGCGCGAGCGTCCGCCCGGTCGACACCGACGTGTCGTCCGCGCAGCAGATCGCGTCGAAGACGCGGCTGCTGGACCAGAACCTCCCGCCGACGCTGCCGAGGTTCGTCAGGTGGGACCCGTCCACCCCGCTGTGCTCGGTGTTCCCGGTCGGGTCGCCGACGTCGCACCTGACGGTCGGCGGGTCGCTGCCCGCGCCGTCCGCGGGGGTGCTCGGGTCCGGGTCCGCCGGCGGGTCCAGCACCGTGGACCAGATGGTCCTGCCGCCGGGCGGCGCCGCGCTGATGAGCCTCGTGCCGGGCACCGGCGACTCGTCCACCGCCACCGAGGGCTCCGGCTCGCTGTCGCTCGTCAACGACCAGGGCATCCGGTTCGCGCTGCCGTCGGCGGACGTCGCGAAGAAGCTCGGCTACGACGCGAAGAAGGCGGCTCCGGTGCCGTCGAGCGTGGTGCACCTCATCCCGCAGGGCCCCGCGCTGGACCCGACACAGGCCCGAAAGCCCATTCCGACCGCCCAGGGCTGACGAAGCGACTGTCCGAAAATCGATGTGATACAGATCACATCAACATTCTCATCCCGGGATGAACCGCTAGATCAACATTCGCGTCGACATAGGCGGGACATACGACCTATGATCGCTGACATTTCGTGCCTCAGGAGTGCTCCCCGGGCAGGCCGCGCGCCGGCTCTCTGCGGCTCCCGCGGCGCGGCGCCACAGACTCGCAAACGGAGGTGACACTGTGGGTGGACAGTCCGCAGTCGACAGAAACGCAATGCAGCAGGCGGCGACGCGGATCGAGGACTCCGCGAACATCGTCAAGGGCCTGCAGAGCCAGCTCGAGAGCCACAAGTCCTCGCTGATGTCCGGCTGGGCCGGCAACGCCGCGGTGTCCTTCGACCGGGTCTTCAACGAGTTCCAGACCGAGATGAACAAGGTGCGCACCGCCCTCGACGGCATGCACCAGAAGCTGACGCACACGAAGATCACCTACGAGTCGACCGAGCAGGAGCAGACCGAGGCGGTCAACAAGATCAACCAGCTGCTCAACGGCGGCACCTGATCGTCCCCCCACCCGCCGACCCTCTGAACGCGAAGGACTCGAGACGTGAGCGACAGTTACACCAAGGCGAACTTCGGCACCATGCAGCAGGCGCAGGCCGACTTCTCGCTGGCCTACCGCGCCCTGACCGACGAACTCCACGACCTGGAGGCGCAGCTCGAGCAGCACCTCTCCCAGTGGGAGGGCGACGCCCAGGGCGCCTACTGGGAGGCCAAGCGCACGTGGGACGCCGCCGCCGCCCACATGGGCCAGGTCCTCAACCAGCTCGGTGTCGTCATCGGCGAGGCGCACAGCAACTACAGCGCCGCCGAGCGCCGCAACCAGGGCATCTGGGGCTGAACGACCGCTGGACCGCCTACGTCGTGCCGCCCCCGCCGGGCCGCACGGCGTAGGCGCGCCCGGGGGGTCCGGAGGCCATTCGCCAGGAGGATGAGCTATGAGCAAGTACAACCTGCCGCCTGAAGCGCTCGCGAAGGTCGACTACACCTACACGACTGGTGCCGGCGAGTACACCCAGGTCCACACCCAGCACGGGCTGACCCAGCAGGAGTGGAACGACCTTCCCGAGTACGAGCAGCGGCAGCTCTACTACCAGTACGGTATCCCGGCCAAGAGCCCGACGGATCCCTCCAACTCCGTCCCGCGCAAGTCCCAGCCCGACGACGAGAAGTGGGGCATCGAGGCGGACGACGGCTACGAGGTCGACCCCAAGGAACTGCGGGCCCTGGCCAGCAAGATGCACAGCGAGTTCACCGGCTGGCAGCAGCGGCTCGCGAAGGTCCAGAAGATCGCCATCACCACCGGCAACCTCGGCGGCGTCCCGGGCAGCGAGAGCTTCGTCGACCTGGCGAACCAGTCGCGCGACGGGTTCGGCACGTACATCAAGAACATCACCGACGCCTACAACGGCGTGATCGAGAAGCTGACGGCGACCGCGGACGGCTACGAGGCCGCTCACGGCAAGACCCAGCAGCAGGTCAACGGCGTCCACCCCGGCGGCAACGCCAACTTCAAGTAACCCGCCGAACGGAGGGAGGTACAGCCCATGGGCCAGGAGTACTACGTCATCCGCGGCTCCCAGTCGTGGTCCAAGCCGACAGCCGACGGGATGAGCCTCGACGACGTCAAGAAGAAGCTGTCGAGCATCAACTCGGAGCCGGTGAAAGAGGCCGGCACCGCCTACTCCGACGCGGCGGACGCACTTGCGGAAATGAGCACCGCGCTCCGCGGGTTCGCTCAGACGCTGGTCAAGCACTGGAAGGGCGACGAGGCCAAGAAGGCGGTCGCCCAGCTGCAGCAGGTCCACGCGACCTCGATCAACCTGTCGAACAGCAGCCACACGAACGCGTCGACCTACACCTGGTACGGCACGCAGATCCTCGACTGGTACAAGCAGGCCGGCCAGGACGCCAGTGACGGTCTCATCCACACCAGCGGCGACGACAAGCACGGCCGGGAACTGATGCAGCGGTTCCTGAACCGCACCGGCGAGGCCTTCAACGCCCACCCGACCCAGATCACCAAGGACCTCCCCGAGGACCACGGTGGGCTGAGCGACAAGCCGACGTTCCCCGGTGGTCCCGGTGGCCCCGGCGCGGGTCCCGGTGGCCCCGGCGCCGGCCCCGGTGGCCTGCACGGAGGCGGTGCCGGTGGTGCCGGCAGTGGCTTCGGCAGCGACCCCGGCGGCCTCGGCAAGCACGGCGCCGGTAGCTCGAGCCCGTTCGCACCGGTCGGCGACGGAGGGCCGCACCTCCCCGGCGGGAGCGGCAGCGGCGGCTTCGGCAGCGATCCCGGCGGCCTCGGCGGCAGCCACGGCGGTGGGGGAAGCCTCGGCGGCAGCGGTGGCCTCGGCAGCGACCTGTCCAGCTTCCCCGGTGGCGGCGGTGGCGGCGGGCTTCCCGGCGGCGGTGGTGGTGGCCTCGGCGCTGACCCGGGCGGCCTCGGCGGCGGAGCGGGAACCGGCGGCGGCCTCGGCGGCTTCGGCGCGACCCCGGGCGGCCTCGGCGCCGCCGGCGGTGGCCTCGGCTCGGCCGGTGCGGCCGGACGCGCCGGCGCCGGACGCATGGGCGGCGGCATGCCCATGGGCCACGGCGGCCACGGCAACGGCAAGGAAGAGGAACGCGAGCGCACCACCTGGCTGTCCGAGGACGACGACGTCTGGGGAGCCGACGATGACACCGCACCTCCGGTGATCGGTTGATCGCCGCAGGACCGACGACGTGAACAGGGCGGACGGGGCCAGACCTCCGTCCGCCCTTTCCGCATCCAGATGGGGAACGACGTAATGCGACGGCTGATCCAAACGGCGGCGGCCACGGCGGCCGCGATGGGCCTGGCCCTCGGACCGGTGACCGCGGCCCACGCGGGACCTGTCGAGCAGAGGGAGTGGTGGTTCGACTCCTGGGGGATCAGGACGGACGTGTGGCCTCAGAGCAAGGGCGCCGGCGTGACCGTCGCGGTGGTCGACACCGGGGTCAACGCGTCCCTGCCCGACCTGAAGGACGCCGTTGTGCCGGGCAAGGCCTTCAACGCGTCCGGGCAACCCACCGGCGATGACGCGACGCGGGATCAGGACCCCAACGAGGGCCACGGCACCGCCATGGCCAGCCTCATCGCGTCCCGTGGCACGCACACCGGGTTCTACGGCATCGCCCCCGAAGCGAAGATCCTCCCGATCCACGAACCGGGCCTCTCGCCGGATGCCACGTCCGCCGTGATCCGCTACGCGGCGGACCAGGGCGCCAAGGTGATCAACTTCTCGCAGGGGTCGTCGGCCGCGGTCTATCCGAACCACTGCCCGCCCAAGATGGTCCAGGCCCTCAAGTACGCCGAGAAGAAGAACGTCGTGGTCGTGGCGGCCGCGGGCAACTCGGGCGACTACAACAACGACGCGGAGATCCCGGGCTCCTGCCCGGGCGTGCTCGCGGTCGGTGCCGTCGACCACCAGGGCAAGCCCTGGGAGCACACGCAGCGGCAGGACTACGTCACGGTCGCCGCACCGGGCGCCGGCGTCGGCGGTATGGGCAAGACAGGGCACGTCTATAACAACGGCGAGGGGACGAGCCAGGCGACCGCGCTGACGTCCGGAGCCGTCGCGCTGCTCCGCAGCAAGTACCCGCAGATGACGGCGCGCCGGACCGTCCAGGTCCTCACCAACACGGCGAAGGACTTCGGAGCGCCGGGCAAGGACGACCAGCTCGGCTACGGCGTCATCAGCATTCCCCGGGCGCTGAAGAACAGCGTTTCGCAGAACGCGCCCAATCCCGTGTACGCGCGACTCGACAAGGCCGCCGATCAGCCCACCGGCGGTAAGGGGCAGGCGGCGCCGGCGACGAAGAGCGACGGCGGTGATTCCGGCGGCTCGAACGCGCCGCTGGTCATCGGCGGGATCGTGGTCGTCGTCGTGCTGATCGGTGTCGGGCTGTTCGTCGTGGTGCGGCGCCGGAAGCCGAGCGGCGCGGGCGGCGGACCGTACGGGTCCGGACCCTTCCCGAACGGGCCGCAGCCGATGAACCAGCCGGGCACGCCTCCGTCCTTCGGGGGGCACACCGGCGGTCAGCCGCTACCGCCGCAGGGCGGGCAGCAGTTCCAGGCGCCGCCGCGGGGGCGGCCGAACCCGAACCTGGCGCCGCCTCAGAGCGGCCCCGGCATGGCGCCTCCCGCGCCGCAGGGGCGGCCCAATCCGAACCTCGCGCCGCCCCCCGAGTGATCGTCGCCGGCCCGGGCCGGTCGCCGGCCCGGGTCAGCGGCGCACGCAGGTCTTGCAGGACGACAGGGCCGTGGTGACATCGCGTGCGATGGCCTGGGCGGCGTCGCGCGTCACCGATTCGTCCAGCGGGACGCCCCTTCGCTGAACCGCGACCCCGTCGCGGTCGAGCGGGTAGGCGGCGCCATCGAAGTCGACGGTGATGACGGCGTTCTGCGTCCGGACGACCATGCGCGAAGTGCCGCTGCGTCCGAGCGCGGTCGTCGTGACCGTGTGATGCAGGAACGCTTCGTCCCCGAGGCCGCGCGTCAGGATCGGGGCCTCGTTGTGGATCGATCCGACGCTGTCGGTGACGGTTCCCTGCTTCGACGTCCGCCAGGCCGACCGGTAGTCGGACTCGGCGTCGGCGAGGCCGGACGCTCCGACGAACAGACGCATCGCGACCCGCAGATGACGCGAGGTGAGCGTCCTGCCCTTCTCGGCGCTGAGCGGCTCGCGCCAGTCGCAGGCCGCGTACTGCTGGTCGCCGGACACTCCGCCGGTGTCGGGCGTCGGCTTCCCCGCCGCCGGCATGTACTTGGACAGGACGGCGGCGGACGGCGACCGGCATGCCTCGGGAAGCGCCGCGAAGTGAATCCGAGGCGCGGGCTTCTCGTCCGACCCGGACGTCCCCCAGACCACGGCGCCGCCGATCGCGACGACCGCCGCGGCCGCCCCTGCGATCGCCACTCGCGGCCTCGCCTTGACCCACCCGAGAACAGACCCCCGCGCGAGCTTCTCTGCCCCTGAGCCGCGCTCTGAGCCCTCCGCAACCGGCTCCGGCGCGACGCCCTCCGGCGCCGCTCCATCGTCGTTACCGGTCTCGCGCGACGACCCGTCCAACCCCTGATCGGGAGCCACGAACTCCGGCCGCGAACTTTCCGCCAACGTCCAAGCCCCCAAACCGCAACGAGTCCGTCATCCGTATCGCCGCGAGATTAACACCCAACCGAAGCCGGCCTCGTACGCCCTGAAGCGAAGCCCAGCAGGCAGCGGCGTTGCCTTGGGGGGGTGGGGGACGGACGGTCTTGCACGTGTGCTCGGAGGAAGCAGCGTATGCCGTGCCCGCCGTCCGGCCTTCGCCGTCCATGCCGCTCGACGCGGTCGGGGTGGACGGCCCGGAGCGCCCGCCCGGGAGCGGCGAGCGTGCTCGTGTCGCGCGGCCATGGTGGCGCGAGCCCGTCCACAGTTGGCCGTACCTCCCCAAATGGCTGCTGGTCGGCGCCGTGATCGGGGCGGTGGCCGGGCTGGGCGCGCTCGCGCTCCATGAGTCGCTCGCGCTGGTCACCGACGGCGTGCTCGGCCGTCTCGCCGGATTCTCCCCGGCGACCGTCGCCGGGGACGGGCACGCGGCGCCCGCGAGCGGGATCGCCAGGCCGTGGGCCGTGCCGGCGCTGGTCGCCGGTGGTGCCGTGTTCGGTGCCGTGGTGGTCCGGCGGCTGGCGCCGGAGGCGGGCGGGGCCGGTACGGACGCGGCGATCAAGGCCATTCACCACGAGCCGCTCCGCATGCGGGGCCGGGTCCCGGTCGTGAAACTGGTCGCCTCGGCGCTCACCCTGGGCTCCGGCGGCTCCGGCGGGACCGAGGGCCCGGCCGCCCAGATCTCCGCGGCGTTCGGGTCGGTGTCGGCACGCACCTTCGGTCTCGGCGCCGCCGACGCGCGCGTCGCGGCCACGGCGAGTCTGGCCGCCGGGGTCGGCGCGATCTTCAAGGCTCCCTTCGGGGGCGTGGTCCTCGGCATGGAACTGCTCTACCGCCGGGGCGTGGCCCCTGAAATGCTGGTCCCCGGGCTGATCGCGACGGCCGTGGCGTACGGCGAGTTCGCGGCCGTCCGCGGGTTCGGTCCGATGTTCGGGCACCAGGCGGCGGACCCGACCACCCTCGCCCAGGTGCCGTTCCTCCTCGGGCTCGGCATGCTCGTCGGTCTGGTCGCTCGCTGCTACTGCTGGTCCCTCCGCAACGCGAAGGCGCTCTTCGACGCGCAGTCGGGGATCCCTTGGCCGGTCAAGCCCGCCGTCGGCGGCCTCGCGGTGGGCGCGCTCGGGCTGCTGCTGCCAGAGATCCTCGGCACCGGCTACGGCGTCGCGCAGTCGACCCTGGACGCCGGGTGGCTGCTCGGCGCCCCCTTGTGGATCCTGCTGGCGCTGCCGGCCGCGAAGATCGTGGGAACCGCGCTGACCGTCGGGTCCGGCGGCACCGCCGGCACCTTCGGGCCGGCGATCGTGATCGGCGCGGCGGCGGGGGCCGCGTGCTGGCGGCTCGCGGAGATGTCAGGGGCCCCCGTCGAGGGCCCGGAGGCCTTCGTCGTCGCCGGTATGGCGGCCTGCCTCGGATCCGCGGCCCACGTGCCGCTGACCGCCGTGATCACGGCCGCCGAGGTGACCGGAACCCTCGACCACCTGATCCCGACCATGATCAGTGTGACGGCGGCGAGCGTGGTCATGGGAGAGCGGACCCTCTTCCCGAGCCAGCTTCCCGAGCCGGGCCGGCGGCTAGAAGGGGTTGGTGGCCAGGTGGTGGAGGTGGGTGGCTATCGGGTGTTGTAGGTGGGGGTCTATGGCCTGGGCCAGGGCGGTCAGTTGGTCGGGTGGGAGGAGGGCGCCTCGGCGGGCCGGGTCGCGCAGCCACATGCGGACGGACGGGCCGCCGGGTTCCTGGACCACCAGGCGGGGGAGGACGCCGCCGCGCCAGGACGTCCACGCGGGCTCGGCGCTCTCCATGGTGATCCGGGCGGTGGACAGGTCGTAGCGCCTGTGGCCGGGGAGGACGCGGCGGACGAGGACCCGGCCGTCCAGCCAGAACGCGCCCCGGTAGTACTGGACGGACATCAGGGCGACGAGCCCGTCGAGGAGCAGCAGCGGCAGGAGCATGAGCACGCCGATGACCCTCAACTCGCCGTCGGTGATGAACGCGCCGCAGAGCGCGCCGAGCGCCAGGTTGAGCAGGGCCGTCATCGGGGCCAGGCAGCCCAGCCAGGCGATCCACATCGATCGCGGCGGTCCGATGTTCAGGCGGAGCACGCGTTCTCCCTGGGCGGCGCGGGGCGGGTGTCCGCCCGGAATCCGTTCGTCATGGGCGGTCCTATCACGCGGCGGACCGCGGTGGCGGGAGCGGATATCTTCGGAGCGGTTGGTCGGCGGCGCTGGAAGGTGTGCATCGTGACTCAGGCCGGGTGGTATGCGGATCCGTACGGCGGCGGAGGGCACCGCTGGTGGGACGGGACGAAATGGACCGACCACGTCAACGCGACGCCCGTCCAGCAGGCCCAACCCCAACCCCAAGCCCAGCCCCAGCAGCCCATGCCCCAGCAGGGCGGCGGGCCGGTGCTGCACAAGACGCGGTACGGGGTCGAGCTGCATGCCGACGCGCACGCGATCACGTGGGACGGGACGACGATCGAGCTGGCGAAGGCCGAGTTCGTCGGGTACACGGCCGTGCAGACGAGGATGCGGGGGCCGCTGAACATCGGCAGCGTCCACACCTCGACCGACTACCACTTCGAGATCGGATTCTTCCCCGTCAACCAGGCGCCTGCGATCGCGTTCGAGGAGACGGGGCTGCGCGCGAACACGCCGCCGTCCGACTGGCAGTTCCTCGTCGATCTGTCCAGGACGTACGTGGAGCCGCGGTTGCTCCGGCAGTTCCTCGCCGCGATCGAGGCGGGTCAGACCGTGGACGTCGGTAAGGTCCGGATCAACCGGGACGGGTTCGTCGGCGGGAACGTGTCGCGCGGCTGGGACGGCATCGAGGGCGTCAGCTTCGACGAGGGCTGGTACTTCGTCCACGCGCGGGGCGCGGGCAAGCCGATCCTGCGGGTGCCGCAGCAGAACCAGAACGTCATGCTCCTGCCGCGGATCTTCGACGCCCTCAAGCGCTGACCCGTCCCGGCGTCAAGCGCGGGGGTGGAGCCAGGACGGGGTGTCGCCGGGGTCGCGGGGGAACATCTCCAGGTCCTCGGCGTAGGCGGACGGCGGCGGCGGGGTCTTCCAGCGCGGTTCGGTGTCGTGGTCGTACTCGACCTGGTAGGAGAACGGGAAGGCGAGCTGGAACCGGGCGCTGAACCAGGTCCCGAGGCCGTCGGAGTACATGCCGCGGTGCAGCCGTTCGAAGAGCTCGCCGGCGGCGGGCGGCGGCGTCCACGGGCTGGGCATGTGGGTGTCGCAGGTGAGGAGCTGCGCGACGGTCTCGGTGTGGGATCCGAGGGCGTTGTGGTACACGTCGGCCTGCCGCCAGCTCGCGGGGAGCGAGTCGACGAGCACGGTGGTGATCTCTTCGAGGAGGTCCTTCTGCTCGACGGGGCCGAGCGGTTCGGCGGGCGCGGGCGGCAGCGGCGGGCGGCCGGTGCGGGCGCGCAGCCAGTCGGGGATGTTCTCCTCCGCGCGGGGAAAGGCGGCGAGGTCCTGCTCGTACGCCTCGGCGGGGATGTCCGGCTCCCAGCGCGGGTCGTAGTCGTTGTTGTAGGCGGTGTAGTAGGAGCCGGGCGGGTCGAGCATGACGCGCATGCTCATCCAGGTGCCGCGGTCCTGCCGGTACATGATGGACCGGAGTTCGGCGGCCATGCCGAGGATGTCGCGGGGCATCTCGACCGGGCGGCTGGTGCCGTCCTGCATCACGACCGCCAGGGCGGCGTCGGAGACGGCGACGGTCATCATGACGCGCAGGTCGATGCGGCGCCAGTCGGGCGGGGCCGCCTGGGCGAGCAGGGTCGCGATGCCGCGGGTCAGCTCCTGGTAGCGGTTCTGGTCGTAGGGCAGCGGTCCGCGGCCGGGAGCCGCGCCGGACGGGCTGGTCATGTCTGCTCCTCGGGCGGTCGGACGGTGGGGCCGGGGTCGCCGCCGGGGCCGGTGATCTCGACGAGGTGGCCGGAGGCGACGAGGTCGGCGATGGAGTGGACCAGGTTATAGCCCATGCCGGTCTCGGGCGGGGGCGTGCCGGAGCCGATGGGGCCGACGTGGAACAGGACGGTGTAGCCGCGCAGGGGCTTCTGGACGCGGTAGACCCGGTAGGTGAGGCCGGTCAGGTTGATGTGCCCGCGGCGCTCCCAGGGGGTGCCGATGTCGAAGACGTACCGGTCGGCCGGGGGATGGTAGGTGTCGACCTCCTTGCCGGCCGGGAGGATCTCGCTGGGCGGTTCCGGTCGCGGCTCGGGCTCCGGTTCCGGTTCCGGGGCCGGGACGGGGAGGCCGGTCCCGGCGAGGGCGCGGTAGATCTCGTGGACGGAGACGAACGCGCCGTGGTCGGGGCGGGGGCCGGGAAAGCAGACGAAGTATCCGCCGGGGCGGTTGGCCATGGGGTCCAGGGCGATGTACGGGCCCGGTCCGGCGGGGCGGACGGCGTCGAAGGCGCCGGCGGCCGGCGAATCGTCTCCCGGTGCGAGGGTCCACGCGTCCTGCCTCTTGCGAAGCGCGCGTTCCCTCTTGAGGACGCCGGTGACGTGCAGGACCTGGCTGTTGATCTCCATGCCGGCGTCGGCCATCACGCCGGCCATGGCGTGGACGGCGGCGGCGCGGGGGTCGGCGAAGGGGCGGACGGCCGAGTCGGGGCCGATCGCGAGCCAGGCGCCGGAGGTGCGGGCGATCGTCCAGCAGCCGTCGTCGACCGTTCCGACGCGGAACCGGTCGACGCCGGGCACGTAGTCGGCGAGCCGGCGGCGCGCCGCGGTGAAGAGCGCTTCGAGGCCGGAGGGCAGCTGCCGGGTCAGGTCCGTTTCGTCCTGCGGGTTCCGCTGGAGCGTTCGCGGGTCGAAAGCCTGGCCGGCGGCGTGCAGGGCGGCCAGGCGGCCGAGCCATTCCGGAGTCCGGTCGGCGGGGCGGGGGAACCGTTCGAGTTCGGTCGCCGCGTCCGACGGGGCGACCTCGTCCGCCCAGGGGAACTCCTCGGGCGGGTCGGCTTCGACGTCCCATTCCGGTGCCCGCGCACCGCCCCGCAGGGAATAGGTGAGGGACATCCAGGCCCCGTCATCGGGGTGGTAGGTCATCTCCCGATGGCGGCGCAGCAGCTCGGGGATGCCGGTGTGCGCGAGACGCCGTCCCGCCTCGAGGATGCCGCGACCGGAGCGGTCCTCGTCCTGATGGCCGGCGAGACGGACCACTTCGTGATCGCCGACGGCGCGGTAGGAGAGCCGGGCGTCGTGCCAGTCATCGGGAAGCAGCCGGACGAGCTCGTCGATCATCCTTTGCAGGTGCGCCTCTTCTTCCTCCGGGGTCATGACGCGGTCTCCTCGCGCGGATCGGGGACCTCGGACAGGGCGCCGTCCCGCAGGAGATCGGCTATGGAATCGACGAGGTGGTAACCCCGGCCGCGATCGGTCCTCTTTCCGCGGGGGACGATGGTGTATTCGAGGGGAAAGGCTGGGTACACGCGTAGCGGCCGTTCGAGCCGGTAGAAGCGGTGGGGGTGCGCGTCGGCCGAGCCCCACGTCCCGCGTTCGTGGAACGGTGTGCCTAGCTCGTACAGGAAGACCTCGTCGGTGCCGCCATAGGCGTCGAGGACGCGGCCTTCCGGCAGCGTCTCGGCGGCCTCGCCGGGGCCGTCCGGCAATTCGCGGTGGGCGGCCAGCGCGAACGCGCGGTGGACGGTGACGAACGCGCCGCGCTCCGGTGCGCTCTCCCGCCGGAGCGCGAAGTAGCCGCGGTCACGCCCGAGCAGGCGGTCCAGAGCGACGCAGGGCACCTCGGGATCCGGCCTCGGCGCGCTCTCCGACTCCGCTCGCAGCCGCTCGCCGGTCTCGGTGAGGAACCACGGGCCGAGGTCCGTCCGGTCGTCCGGGCCCGGCTCGATGATCCCGGCCAGCTGGAAGACCTTCATGTTGAGGCCGGTGCCGGCCTCGGTGAGCAGGCCGCCGAGGGCGTGGGCGACGGCGGCGCGGGCGGTGCCGTGCGCGGTGATCTCGCGGGGGGCGCCGTTCTCGGTGCGGACGGCCAGCCAGCCGTCGTCGCCGTGCAGGATCGTCCAGCAGCCGTCCTCGACCCGTCCGACGAGGAAGCGGTCGGCGGCGTCCCGGGTCCATTCCCGGAGGAGGCGGCGTGCGCGGTAGAACAGGATCGGGCTCTCGGGCGCCAGCCGTGCCACCAGGTCGTGCTCGTCTTGGGGAGTGTGCGGCAGGGCTGGTGCGGTCATCGTCCGGCGGCGGGGTCGGTCGGCCGACCGATGGCGGCGACGGCTTCGGCGCGGGTCTCCTCATCGATCTCGCCGATGCGGAAGCCGGCGGCGGAGGCGTATCCGACCAGGCGGGGCTCGGGCGGGACGCCGTGGACGCGCAGGTAGTAGTGGACGGCGCCGGGCCAGATCCACACGCCGTTGGTGTGGTAGGTCAGCGGGACCTCGGCGGGGTGCGCGGGGTCGAGGCGGTCGGTGTCGTAGCCGCGCGCCGCCAGCACGATCGGCGCTTCCTGGAGGTAGCGCAGGAGCGGCTCGCGTTCGTGTTCCGGGACCGGCGGGCGGTCGTAGCGCGGCGTGCCGTCGGGGTCGACGGAGTCGAAGACCTGGGCGATGCGCAGCGCGGCGGGCACCGGGGGCGGCGTCCCGTCCCGGCCCTGCTCGCGCAGCCGCTCCTCGAACAGGGGGTGGGTCCGCTTGCTGAGCGAGCGGATCAGCGCCTTCTCCTCGGCCGACGGGGGGCGCCGCTCCTGCTCGGCGGTCTCCTCCAGCCCGGCCATGGTCTCGTAGAGCGCTTTGACCGCGCCCTCACCGAGCCGGTTGCGGGCCCGGAACATCTCCACCGCCGGGATGAACTCCTCGTAGGCGAGCTGT
This sequence comes from Spirillospora sp. NPDC000708, assembly GCF_040299565.1. Lineage (NCBI taxonomy): Bacteria > Bacillati > Actinomycetota > Actinomycetes > Streptosporangiales > Thermomonosporaceae > Spirillospora > Spirillospora sp. NPDC000708. The sequence goes on along the minus strand of NZ_JBEPCJ010000048.1, from coordinate 58,252 downwards.
TCGACGTCGGCGTCGTGATTGAAGTCGATCTCGGCGATGTACCGCATCGCCCGCACGAAGCCGCCGGTCCGCGGGTCGGCCGCGACGCAGTACAGACCGCCGCCCGGCGGCTCCACGAAGACCACCGGCCGTTCGTTGTAGGTGAAGTAGCGCGGATAGGTCTTCCTCACCGACGGCATGGCAGAAACTCTCCGTTAAGACAAGGGTGGCGGTACGGACAGAGCATAGAGGCGGCTTCCCGGCGGCCCTTGGCCGCAGGTCACCGCTCGGCCAGGCGCTTGAGATCGTCCAGGGACGGCGCCTGCTGCTCGGCGGCGTCGGCGGGGACCGTCCCGGACAGGAAGTCCTCGGCCAGCCCGCGGAACGTGCGGATCGCCTGCAGCGCGTCGGTGCCGGCCCGGAAGGCCTTCGCCAGCCTCAGCTCCCACAGGCCGGCCGCGATCTGCCCGGCCTGTCCCGCCGGGACGCGCCGCAGGTAGCCCGCCGCGTCCCCGGAGGCCGCCGCCCAGACGTATCCGAGGAGGTTCCCGCCCAGCACCACCGGCAGGTACGCCACCGGCCCGGCCGCCTCCTGCGGGTAGGACTCCGGCGCGACGCTGACCAGCGGTCCCCAGCCCTTCGACCGGTCCGCCGGCGTCCCGTCCGGGTACAGGCCGTCCTGGACGAGCGGGCCCGGCGAGCGCGGGGCGTCGGGGTTGAGCCACGCCTCCAGCTCGTACAGGCTCGGCGCCCACTGCTCCTGGGCGTCGGCCGGGACCGCACCGGCCACCGGGTCGTCGGGGGCGCCGCGCAGGCGCCGCACCGCGTCCTGCGCCGACAGGCCCTCGGCATAGGACTGGTCCAGCCGCTGGTTCCACACCGACGAGGCGTCCAGGCTGCGATCGAAGAACTGGAGGTTCCTGATGAAGCCGCACACCTTCGGGTTGTCCGCGGCCGCGTACAGGTGGCCCAGCAGATCCGCGCCCGACACCACCGGCAGGTAGAACACCGGCTGGCGGGTGGAGTGCTCGTAACCCTCGTGAGGCGGGGCCGGATCGCCCTGAAGCGGCGGCGCCGGCGGCAGATCGGGCCACTCGTACGGACCGTCCGGGGACGGAGGCGGCGCCGACGGGTCCGGCGGCCATGGCAGGCCGGGGTACCCGCCGGGCGAGCCCGAATGCGGCGGCATGCTCATGACATCTGTTCCTTCCGAGGTCTCCGTCGGTCGCTCACCTGCGCGGAATCAGTCCGGTGGCTCCGCGTCCGCCCATATATCGTAGGTCGGCCTCTCCACCCATTGACCGTTCGGCAGCTGCTTGCGGACCATGCCGGTGAAGGTGACGCCGGTGATCCGGTACCGGACGTTGCGCGGCAGGATCAGCTCCCGCTGGTCCGGATAGTCGCTGCTCCGGCCCATCCACAGCCCGTGCGAGCCCGCGGGGAGCCGCATCCGGATCCGGTACTCGAACGGATCGTTGTCGACGACCGCGGGGTTGCGTCCGAGCGAGGTCGACATGTACGCCGGCTCCTGCTGCCGCGCACCGATCAGTAGCCGCGGATCCCGGTTCCCGAGCGGCAGGCCGTCCTGCGCGATCATGAACGACACGTCGTGCAGGCCGCGGTTCGTCTCGACCGGCTCGGGAAGCGGCTGGCGCAGCGCCTGGTCCAGCTCGCCGATGCGGCGCCAGAACGCCTCCGGCGTCGGGTCGCCGCCCAGGTAGTGCGTCAGGCGGCCGAGCTCCGCGTGCTGGTACCGGAGTTCCGCGAGCTTCCGCTCGGGGTTGGGGTGCGCCATGACGTACTGGACGATCTGCCGCTGGTAGTCGGTCAGATCCGGCCGGTGCAGCATGGCGCGCAGCTCGTGCCCGAACGCCGGCATGCCGCCGTTGTTCAGGTACATGAGGTGCTGCGCGTAGTTCCCCTCGCGCCGTACCTGGTCGAGGAAACCCGCCACGTCAGCGCCGGGGCGCAGGTGGGGGTTCGGCATCGACTGCACCGTGTACTGGTAGATCGCGTGCTGCAGGTGCGGCGGGAGCTGCCGGTACACGTGGGCCAGCCGGTTCTCGCCGTACTGCTCGCCCTCGTGGTCGCCGCCGAACCGGCGGACGCCGTCGGTCCCGACGTGGCCCTCCACGGGTGCGTGATGGGCCGCTCCGGGGTGGTGCGCGGCAGGATGCCCGGCCGGGGCGTGCGCGCCGGGGGCATGCGGGGCAGGGGCATTCGGAGCGGGGTGCGGGGCGTGCGGCGCGGGATGGCCGGCCGGGACGCCGCCGGGGTGGCCCGCCGGGCGGTCCGCCGGGTGACCGGCCGGGGCCGGGCGAACGGACGGATGCCCAGCAGGGTTCGCACTGGCGCGGGACGCCGGTGGCGTGCCCGGGTGCGGCGTTGAGGGCGTGCCCGGGTGCGGTGTGGAGGGCGTGCCCGGCGGCGTGGCCCGGTATCCGGTCGGGACTGCCCCCGCCGGCGGGCGGGCACCGGGAGCCGTGCCGGGGTGGGCGCCGGGGACGAAGCCCGGCCCCGCGCCGGGGTGGCCGCCCGGCGCCGCCCCAGGACGGCCACCGGGGTTCGCGCCCGGGTGCGCCGGCGGACGGGCGCCCGCGGGAGCGGCCGATCCTGCGGCCGGGGGGACGCCTGGATGGGCTCCGGGCCGCGTCGCAGGGTGATCATCTGTATGCGAATGGGCACCGGGGACCGCGCCGGGGTGGGCCGCCGGCCGGACGCCCGGCGGGTTCGACGGCGCCGCGTAGCGCGGGTCGGCGTAGCCGGGGGCCGGTCGGCGCGGATCGCCGTGGCTGGGGGCGGGGTGCCTCGGGTCGGGGTACCCGGCGTGCGGCGGGACGGCGTTCGTGCCGTTGCCGGTGGACGGTTCGCCGTCGCGGCGGCGCCGGAACAGCTCCCGCAGACCGCGCGCCTCCGCGTCCCCGTTCGCCGCGTGGTCGGCGCCCTCCCTCGGGTGGCCGGGGGCGTACCCGTCCTGGCCGCCGGGCGTGGTGGTGCCGTCCGGATGGTGGACGGTCCAGGAGCCGTCCGGCGGCAGGCCGGGCCGCACCTGGCCGTCCGCGCCGGCGTGCCCGGACGACGCATACACGTTGCCGTCGCCGTCCGACCAGGCGAGGCCGTGCGGCGCGATGACCGGGACGCCGAGCCGCTGGGCCAGCCGGGCGGCGAAGTCGCCGTCAGCGGTGTGGCAGCCCAGCAGCAGCACCTCGCGGCGGTCCCACGCCGGGTCGTTGCCGATCAGGTCGGCGAGGTCGTCCACGCCGAGCCGGCGCCCGCCGCCGAGCCGCAGCCCGTCCGCGTCGGCGTGCCCGTCGACGACGAACCGCTGCGGGTCCGCCGGGACTCGCCGCGCCAGGTCGCGCATCGCCGGATCGGACGGGTCGTGGAACGACCGGCCCGCCGGGGTCTCGTCGCTGGCGCGGAACACCTCGTGCAGGTGCGGCGGCAGGTTCTCCGGGATCGGCGCGTCTCCGTGGTCGCCGCGCCCGTCCTCGTCCGCCCGGTCCTCGTCTGTGCGGTGTTCGCCGGTCTCGTGCTCGTCGGTCTCGTGCTCGGCCGTGCGGTGCTCGTCCTCGGGGTGGCGCTCGCCGTCGCCGGCGGGCCGGTCCCCGTCCCCGCCGGGCTCCGGCGTCCCGTGCCCGCTCTCGCCGCCCGGCGGGGCCTCATGCGGGCTCGGAAGCTCCGGGCCGGTGCCCGATTCGGTCGCACGATGCCCGGGCGCCGGCGGCTCGCCTTCGTGCGTGCTGCGCAGGTGAGGCGGCAGCGCCTGGTCCAGCGCGTCGCCGAACCGCTCGTTGAGGCGCCGGTTGACCGCCTCGCGGACGGCCAGTTCCTCCGGCGTCAGGTCCGCCTCGCGGTGCCCGAGCGCGGCCCGTTCCTCCGCGACGTTCGGCAGGTCGCGCGACACCTCGTAGAGCGAGTGCTCGTGGTCGGCGACCGCGTCGAACGACTTCAGGTGCAGGCGGAGTTCACCGATGTGGCCGTTCGGCATCCGCACGGTCATCCGGATGTCCCGGTAGCCGCTCGGCTGCGGGCTGCGCAGCCGGTCCTTGATCGACACGATCTCGGCGCCGTGCGCGCGGACGACGCCCTGCACGCGGTCGAGCGCGCGGTAGAGCCCGGAGACGTCGTCGAACTGCACCTTGCCGCCGAGCAGGTCGTTCAGGGTCGACGCGTCGCCGTCGTTCTCGTTGATGATCTTGTCGAGGGCGCGCACCCGGTCCTTCGCGCCCGGACGCATCTTGGCGTCGCCGGGGTCGTCCGCGAGGTCGGTCAGGATGTCGTGCAGCGTGCCCCGCTGCTCCTCGGCCGCGCGGTACAGCTCGTCCAGGTAGTCGTTGACGAGGCGGTTGTCCTTCGCCAGCGGGCGCCCCTCGCCCGCCCGCTCCCGCTCGGCGGCGAGCGCCTCGCGGTCGAACCCGGGCTGGCCCGGCGCCTTCGACGTGCCGATCTCGCCGACCACCCGGTCGCTGATCCGGGTCTGCCAGTCCTCGAGCGGGGTCTCCCTGGGCCGTGCCGGACCGCCGTCCAGGACCGCCTCGGGGCCGCGCTCGTTCACCTCCCGGATGGAGTCCTCCAGGATGTGGACGGCCTCCGGGTGCGTCAGCAGGCTGTGCAGCGTCCGGGGACGGGCCAGCAGCGAGTCGTGGATCGCCTGCTCGGCCCTCGTCAGCGGCGGCGGGCCGCTCCCCTCGATGATCCGCGCCAGCTCCGGATGGTTCGGCAGCCGGGTGCGCAGGTCGTCGTCCAGGAGGTCGCCGAGCCGGTCGCCGCGGTCGTTGACCACGGTGTCCCGCGCCTGGTCCAGCACCTGCCGGAGCTGCTCGTTCTCGTGGACCCGGCGCATCAGGTCCGGGTCGGCCGTGCGGGGGCGCTCGCCTTCCGGCTCGGCCGACCGGGGCCTGGGCGGCGCGTCCGTGCGCGGACCGGGCCCCGGATGCGGCGCGGCGTCGGATCGGGGCGGCGCGTCCGCCAGGCGCGTCCCGCCATCGCCGGGCGCCGTGCCGTCGCTGGACGGCGCGTTGCCTGCAGGCCGGTCGGCCGGGGGTGCGTTCTCGACGGGGCCGTCCGCCGGGGGCGCGCTCTCCGGTCGGGGACCGCTGTCGGCGCGCGTGCCGTTCTCGTTCGAAGGCGGCGACGTCTCCGGACGCGCGCCCTCCGCTGCGGTAGCGGGCTCGGAGGCTGGACGCGTGTTCTCGCCGCGGACGGGCTCCGTCGGCCGGGACGTGGTCTCCTCCGGCGCACCGGGCGTGACGTCCCGCCGCGGCGTCGTCTCCGTACCCGGGCCGCTCTCCGTACGGGGCGCCGTTCCCTCGCCGTGCGGCGGGGTGCCCTCCGGCCGGGGGCTGCCGACCGTATGCGCTCCGCCGGTGGCGGGAGCGGGCTCCGGGCGCGGCGCGGTGGTCGGCGCCTCCGACTCGTACCAGCCGTAGTGCGAGCGGGCGTCGGGACGCGCGGCCTCGGGAGCCGGCCGACCATCGCCCGCGTCGGGTCGCCCTTCGGAAGCGCCGGCCGGCGCCTCGGCCTCCGGCGTCTGTGTCGGTTCGGGCGTCTGTGTCGGTTCGGGTGACGCCGTCGGCTCAGGCGACGGCGTCGGTTCCGGTGCCGGTGCCGGTTCCGTCGATGCCGCCGGTTCCGGTGTGGGCGTCGACTCCGGTGCCGCCCCGGTTTCCGGCGCCACCGCCGGCTCCGGCCCTGCCGCCGGTTCGGCGGCCGGTGCGGGGTCGCCGGACGAACCGGCCGGGGCCGCAGGCTCTTCCGGCTCGGGGACCGGCCCGCGCACGCGGCGATGCGGCTGGTCCGGCGCCGGCTGGGGATCGCCCGAGGATCCCGGCGTCGCCGGTCCGGAGCCGCTGCCCGGCGGGATGGAGCCCGGCGGGGGAGAACTGCCCCGCAGGGTGGGGTCGACGTTGTGGTAGCTGCGGTAGTGCGTGTACAGCTCGGGTTCCCCGCCGGGCGTGCGCGGAGGGACCGTCTCCGTCCAGCGGACGTGGACGACCTCCGGCGTGACCCGCGGATCGTTCGGCTCGGGGAAGAAGTCGATCCGCTCGATCGTGTGGCCGGCCGCCTGCTGGGAGTAGAGATGGGCCTCGAACGAGTGGCGCCAGCTCTCGCTCGGCGTGAAGTCCGCGCCCTGGTTGCCGCGGTTGGTCCTGCTCTCCTGCGGGAAGTAGTTGATCTTCTCGCCGGGGCCGCGGGCCTCGTGCGGGAAGATGTGGCCGCCGTCGAACTCGCCGCCGTGGTACTCGCCGACCCGCTTGGGCTCGGGACGCCCCGGCGGGTGGTGGCCGCCGCCGGTGCGGCCGACGTCCGTCTGGACGCTCTCGTTCCGCTGCGACCTGCCCGCGTCGTATTCCGGGCTGCCGCTGGCCACGCGCGCCTGGCCGCGGTCGTTCGTGTGGTAGGCGAACGTGCCCGGCTTGACGCTGCCGTCGCCGAAGTCGCCGGTGCGGGCGCCGTCGGGCGGGTCGAGCCGCGTGTTCTCCCGGGTGTGGAACCGCTCGTGCGGCTCGATCAGGTAATGGGTGTTCGGCTTGGGAACGCCCGCGGCCCTGGCCTTCGCCGGCTTGTCACCGAGCTCGGGGTTGAACCCGTGGCTCTTGTCGCCGTACCAGGTGCGGACGTGCGTGACGTTGCCCTTGTCGTCGGTCCAGAAGACGCCGTGGAGCCTGCCCTTCGGGTCGCGGACCTCGATCCGCGCGTTCTCGGGCCGCTTCAGGTCGTTCCGGGTGGCGAAGGGCCCTTCCTTCGTGACGTCATAGGGCTCGGGCCACGTGTGGTGGGCGGCGTCGGCCGGTGGATCGAACCGGGTGGCCGACGGCGCGGCGCCCTGGCCGGTGGAGACCTCTTCGCCCTTGAAGATGTGCGGGTTCGCGTAGCCGAGGTCGACCCTGTGCGTGACGCCCGGCTCCGGGCGCGTGAGGTCCACGTTCTCGTTCGGCGGGACGGCGCGGGCGCCGGGCTCGTCCGGCGTGTGGTTCGTGACGTGGGTGACCTGCCGGTCGCCGTTGGTGTAGGCGACGCTGCGCGGGATCCGCGTGTTGTCCGGACCGATCTCGTACACGGTGTAGCGCGCGTTCGGCCGCAGATCCTCGACGTCCGCGAGCCGCTGATCGGGTGCGAGGTCGATCGACGCCTCGTCGGTGTGCCGCGGCGGATCCCACTCGGCCTGCTGGTGCGGCAGGTTGCCGGGCGGCTCGGCCCCCGGCGTCGCGTCGGGCCGGTCGGGCGGCGGGCCGGAGTCGCCGCCGTCGGAGTCCTCGTCGTTGGAGCGGGTCCGCCGGTGCAGCGGAGTCTCCTCGCCCTCGCCGGGGCGCGTGTGCGTCTCGCCGGGCGCGCGCTCGTCTGGGCGCGGCTCGGTCTCGTTCGAGCGCGGGCGGCCGTCGTCCGGGCGGGGCTCCGCCTCGCCTCCGCGCGGGCGACTCTCGTCGGGGCGCAGCTCGCCGCCGTCGTGGCGCGGGGGTTCCTCGCCGCGGCCGGGGTCGGTCTCGCGCGGGCGGCCGTCGTCCGCGCGCGGTTCCGTCTCGTCGGAGCGCGGCCGGCCGTCGTCGGGACGAGGCTCGGTCTCGCCGCGCGGGCGGCTCTCGTCGAGGGGAAGCTCGCCGGCGTCGTGCCGGGGAGGCTCCTGGCCTTCGCCGGGAGTGCGCTCGTCCGAGCGCGGGCGGCTGTCGTCGCGGGGAAGTTCGCCGGCGTCGTGGCGCGGAGGCTCTTCGGCGCGGCCGGGGTCGGTCTCGCGCGGGCGGCCGTCGTCCGGACGCATCTGGCCGTCGTTGTGGCGCGGCGTCCCCTCTCCCGTGCGCTGGTCGTGCGGCGCGCGGGACGGGTCGGTGGTGCCGTCGCCGGTCCGCGGCGCGCCCTCGGGCGTGCCCCGGTCGGTGCCCGGCGTGCCGTCGTGGGAGACGCGGTTCCCCGGAGCGCCGCCGTCGTTCGCGGACGGGGTGCTCGCGGGCGCCTCGCCGCGGAAGTGGCGGTCCATCACGTCGCCGACGGCGCGGGCGAGGTCGCGCGGGTTCTCGGCGAGGCGGTGCTCGGTGAAGGCCTCCGCCATCAGCTCGTGCGGGTTGGTCGCGCCGTACTGCGACAGCGCGTTCTCGATGCGCGACCTCATGGCGGGGTCGTGCGGCTGAGTGGCGTCGTAGGGGACGCCGAGCGCGTCGGAGATCGCCTGGTTGAGCTCGGCCCGCATCACCGGGTCGTTGAGGAGCCGCTGCCCGAGCTGGTGCCCGAACTCGTGTGTGAGCACGCCCTCGGTCGACCCGCCGCCGGGGACGGTGAAGCCGTCCGCCTCCTCGTCGGCGCCCTCCGCGTTGCGCTCCGCGTTGTCGCCGAACGCGTCCTCGTTGATGTAGATGCCCTGGTCGGGGCCGCTGGTCCGGGCGTAGGCGAGGGTGTCGCTCTCGTTGGGCGGCATCGCCGTCGACTCGATGCGGTTGAGCTGCCGCATCGTGCCGGGGTAGTCCGCGGCAAGCTTCCCGAGCGCCCGGTTGATCTCGGCTGCGGCGGCCGGGTCGATCGGGCGGGACGTGAAGTCGACCGCGGGCGCGTCGTCGCCGAGCTGGGAGAGGATCTCGCGCGCCTCGTGCTCGGCGTCCGCCAGGTCGTGGGAGGCGTCGCCGCCGTCGTGGTCGCCGGACGCGTCGTCCGTGCCGTGGTCGTCGCCGCCGTGGTCGCCGGTTCCGTCGTCGCCCTGGCCGTCGCGCGGGGCCGTCCCCTCCGGCCGCTCGTGCTCGCCGGGCGTCCCGGCCTGCTCGGGATGCTCGGCCGGTGCGCCGGACTCCGGTTCCTGGCGGCGCGGCGCGTCACCGGGCTCGCCGTCGCGCGGCGAGGACGCGTCGTCCTCCCGCGAGGGGCCGCCTTCGCCCGGTGCGGGCTCGCCGGTCGTCTCGGGCGCGTCACCGCGCACGACGCCCTGGTCGTCGACGTCCTGGATGGGCCGCTCGGCGGGGTCGCCGGGGCCGTCGCCGTCGGTCAGCGGACGCTCGGGCGCCGCCTCCCCGCCCTCGTCGCCGGACGGCGCGCGCTCCGGCCCCGGTCCCGCGTCGCCCTGCGGGTCACCGGGCCGGACCACGCCCTGGTCGTCGAGGTTCTGGATGGGGTGTTCGCCGGGGTCGGCGGGGGCGTTGTCGTCGGTGAGGGGACGCTCGGGCGCCGGGCGTCCGCCCTCGTCGCCGGACGGCGCGTCGGGAGTGGGCTGGGCGTTCTCCGTCCCGGCGGGTGCGTGCTCGGCCGGAGGCGTGGCGCCTTCCTGAGCGGGAGGCGTCTGCTCGTGCGGCGACGGGGCGTTCTCCGTCCCCGTGCCGGACGGCGCCTCGTGGGTCGCCTGAGGGCCGTTCTCGCTCGGCGCGGCCCCGTCACCCGGGCGGGACGGCTTCGGAACGCGGCTGCCCGGCTCCTGCGGCGAGCGCGACGTCGTCTCGGGACGTCCCGAGCCGGAGGACGGCGTGGTCGTGCGGACCCGCGTCTCCCCGCCACCGCCGGGCGTACCACCGCCGCGCACGGTGGAACCGCCGCCTCCCATACCGCCCATGCCGCCCATCGGCATCGGGACGCCCGCGATGAGGCCGGGCTGGCCGCTCGACCCGTCGGACCCGCCATGGTCGGGCGCCGCCATCGCGTCGGGCAGGTCGGCGGTCGCCTGGCCGCCGTCCTTCGCGTCGGACGACCCGGCCGTGCTGCTGGGCGGAGCGTCGGCGCCTTCGGGCGCGGACGGGTCGCCGCCGGGCGGCGAACCGCCGTCCGACGGGTCGGAGCCGCCGCCGGTCGCCGTGGACCCGCCGCCCTCAGCGGGCGCGGAACCGCCGCCGCCAGGCGAGGAACCGCCGCCGCTGATGGAGGGGCCGCCGCCGGGCGAGGCCGTGCCGTGGCCGCCGGAAGGCGTGCCGCCGCCTGCGGTCGGCGCCGTGCCGCTGCCGCCGGTCGGCGCTGTGCTGTTTCCGCTGGTCGGGGGCGTCGTGTTGCCGCTCGCCGGGGGCGTGGTCGTGCCGCCGGTCGGTGTCGTGCCGGGGGCGTGCTCGCCGCCTGCGGGCGGCGTCGTGCGGCCTCCGGTCGGTGCGTCGTTGCCCGAGGTGGGAGTGCGCTCGCTGCCCGAGGCCGGGGTGTGCTCGCCGCCTGCGGGCGGCGTGGTGTGCTCGGTCGCGGGCGGGGTGGTGTGGCCGCCGGTCGGCGCCTCGCCGTCCGGTGCGGGTGCGTGCTCGGTGGGCGAGGGCGTGGTGTGCTCGCCGGTCGGGGACGGCGTTTCGGTACGGGCCGCGGGGTCCGTGCCGCCGCCGGACGGCGCGGTGTGCTCGTCGCCGGGGGACGTGTGCGGGTCGCCCGGCGCGGCCGTGCCGTCGCCGGGGGAGCGGGACGGGGTCGAGCCGGACGGGGCTTCGTCGCGGCCGCGGCCCGAGCCGCCGCCGGACGAGCCGGAGCCCGTGGACGGGCCGCCGCCCGCCGGTGAACCCGGGGTGCCGCCGGACGCGCCGCCACCAGGACGGGAACCGGAGGCGCCGCCGCCCGAACCGCCAGAGCCGCCCGAGCCTGAACCAGAGCCGCTGCCCGGAGCGCCCGAGCCGGAACCAGAGCCGGAACCAGAGCCGCTTCCTGTGCCGCCGCCTCCGGACGGGGTTGCGCCGCCTGGGACGCCGCCGCCCGCCGCAGGGGCGCCGCCGGGGGCCGTGCCGCCGCCCATCGGGACGGCGCCGCTCGGTCCGCCGCCGGACGAGGGGGAACTCGGCGCGCCGCCGTCCGACCCGCCCGCGCCGCCACCGCCGCTGAAGGCGCCGGGGTTGCCGCCGAGGCCGCCGCCGGACCCGCCGCCCGAGGAGGGCGCCCCGCCGCCTCCGCCCGAGCCGCCCTCGGGGGCCGCCGACGCGAGGCTGACGCCGTGGTTCGCTCCACCGCCGCCGTTGTCGCCGAGCAAGGTGGATATACGGTTGCCGCCGCCTCCGCCCGAGCCGCCGCCGTCGTAGGAACCGCCGCCGCCACCGCCGTGGGAGCCGCCGCCTCCACCGCCCGAGCCGCCGCCGTCATAGGAGCCGCCGCCCCCGCCGCTTCCGCCGGTGACGTGCGCGCCGCCGCCTCCGCCTGAGCCGCCGCCGTCGGAGCCGCCTCCGCCCGAACCGCCCTCGCCCGAGCCGCCGCCGGTCGACGGGGTGTGCGTGGTCACCGGGGTGGGGTCGACGTTCGGACCCGCGGGGCCGCCGCCGGGGACGCCGCCGTCGAACTCCGTCAGGCCGCCCTTGCCGCCGCCGACCGCGCCGCCGAACGCGCCCGACGTGGCGCCCTTGGCGATGGCGTCCCAGCTCAGCGGGTCACCGTGGATCGCGGACGTGGCGACGGTGCCGGCGACGCCGCTGACGGCCTCGGACACGCCATCGCGCGCCATGCCCTTGAACATGTTGCCGAGGGGGGTGCCGGCCGCGTCGCCGACTCCGGGGATCTTGCCCGCGCCGAAGCCGACGCCGCCGGAGATCGCGCCGCCGATCGCGCCGTCCAGGGTGGCCTGGCCCGTCTTGGCCCAGTCGACGTCCTTCCGGTTGCCCTGGGCGATCTGGACGCCCTGGACGATCAGGTCGAGCCCGCCGCCCTGCAGCGCGCCGAACGCGGCGCCCTTCAGGACCGCGCCGAGGAACTTCTCCCCGAGCTTCTCCATCAGCTCTTTGAAGATGGTGCGGGCCGTGACCTGGGCCGCGCCCTCCACCGCAGGGATGCCCGCGGTGGACGCGCCGAACGTCTCGAACGCCGCCGCGATCAGCATCGCGATCTCGATCGCGGTGACGATCAGCAGCGCGATGAACATGTACTTGGCGTATTCGATGTCCAGCGCGCCGTTGTCGAGGACCTCGGCGAGCTTGTTGCAGGAATCCGCCATGCTGGGCAGCAGCCGCGGGTCGGTCGTCGTCCACTGCTCGACGTTCTTCTGGAACTTCTCGGCCGCCTCGGCGTCGAGGGTGCCGCGGACGTCGTTGATGGTCCCGGTGACGTCGCCGACGAGCTCGTTGAGGGAGGTGGCGGCCTGGCGCCAGGCGTCGGCGCAGCGCCGCATCGCGGTCTCGTCGCCCTCGGGCCAGTCGGAGCCGACGATCCACGACAGCCACTGGACCTCGGCGGGGATTTCCAGACCCACGGATCAGCTCACTTCAGCCTCGAGGCGCCTTCGGCCTTCTTGTATTCCTTGGCCATCTCGTCGACGCCCTTCTTGATGCCGTCCAGCCCTGTCTTGAGCTTGGGAAAGGCCTCCAGGACGCTCTTGCTCGGCTCGGCGTAGCCCTCTTCGAACTTCTGGCCGGTCTCGTCGGAGCCCCAGCACTTGCCCTCGGCCTGCAACGCCGAGTTGAGGGTGTCGAAGATCTGCTGCAGCACGTTGGCGTTGGTCTCGAAGCCGCCGCCCGCGCGTTCGAGGGCCTCGGTGTCGACCTCGTATCCGTCGAACGTCATAGCGGCTGGATCCCGAGGCGCTGCCGGACGGCCTCGATGTCGTCCGGCCGTTCGGGAAGCAGCTTGGCGAGGTCGAACCCGCCGCCCTCGCCGGACGCGCCCTCGGGGGCGAGGCCCTGCATCGCGGCGCGCACCTGGTCGGCGACGTCCGCCTGCGCCTTCCTGGACGCCTCCATGACGGCCTCGGCGAGCTCCTCGCTGCCGAGCTTGCGGGAGACCCGCGGGTCGAACTCCAGCGACGCCAGCCGGCCCTGCCGGTCGACCTTGACGCGGACCATGCCGTCGGCGGCCTCGGCCGACGCCTCGATGGTCTCCAGCCGGGACTGCATCTCCTGGATCTGCCGGCGCTTCTCCTGGTAGGTCTGCAGGAGTTCGTCGATATGCGCCTGCCATTCAGCGCGCACGGGGGACCCCTCTGTTCGTCGGGAGCTGAACGAGCCCGCGACCGCGCACGATCACAGACACACGGGGAGCGGTCATTATGATGATTTCGCCGCTCATGTCGCAACCCCTCGGCTGGTGATCGCGCACGGGGGTAAGGGTGTTACCGCGGGTGTGGAACACTGCGGCGAGGCCGCCGGCGGTGCGTCCCGGCGGCGCGAGCGGACGGCAGGGCGAACAGCGGAGAGGACGGCCGGACCATGCGCAGGAGACCCAGCATCTGTGACGCGTGCGTGCGTCTCCAGCAGCGGGCCGACCCCGGCGCCGAGACGTCGATGGACACCTGGATCCCGTACTGCGACGCGTTCCCCGACCGGGTGCCCGCCGAGATCTACACCGGCGGCTTCGACCACCGGGAGCCGTTCGAGGGCGACCGCGGGATCCGGTTCGAGATGCGGCCGGGCGGCGAGCGCGCGCTGGCGTCCTACGAGCGGGCGCAGGCCCGCAAGCGCGAGGCGCAGCGGCAGGACGGCTGACGCCGCCGCCGGCGAGGACGCGCCGGGCCGAGCGAGACCGGGACGGGCGGAGGCCCGCCCGTTCCGCGCCCGCTCGGCACGTTCCATCAGTTCGACCAGAGCAGCGTGTTGGTGACCTCGACGCCCAGCTCCCCGGCCGTCGCGAAGACGCTGCCGGTGCGGTCGCCGGTCGCGCCGCCGCTCCTCCAGTACGACTGCGCGTAGATCACGTTCCGGCCCTGCGACCAGGTCCGCGTCCAGTACGCCGGGTTCGCCCGCGGCTGCGGGAGCCCGCTGGCGTCCGACGGGGTGAGCAGCTTCGGCCAGCCGCTCTGGTCGGTCATGCCCTTGACGTAGATCGCCGCCGACGAGGTGCCCATCGTCATGATCGACACGGACGTGATGATGGTCTTGGTCGGGTTGGCGTAGACGGCCGAGTGCATCATCCCGACGCACGGGTACCTGCGCAGCGCGGGCAGCAGCTTGGCGTTGGCGCGCGTCACGCACGACTCGGTCCGGACGCCCGCCTGCGTGAAGGTGTGGCCCTTCGCCGTCCGGATGGTCCGGGTGAGGACGCTGGACGGGTCGCCGGTCCCGCCGATGGACGTCCGCGGCGACGGCGGGGGCGAGTAGGTCGTTCCCGAGGACGGGTTCAGATGGGTCACCGTCGGCAGCGCGACGGACCGGTCCGGCTTGTCGTCGCCGCTGCGCAGGATGAAGAACGCGCCGATCCCGACGATGCCGAGCACGGCGACCACGCCGATGATCAGGACGGGCACGAGCGCGCTTCCGCCGCCGCGCTTCGGCGGGGGAGGCGGGAAGCCCATCGGCGGTCCCGGCGGACCGGGCATCGGGGGGCCGGGCATCGGCGGGCCGGGCGGAGCCGGCGGGTAGCCCGGCCCGCCGGGCTGACCGGGCCATTCAGGGGGGTTCATGGTCGCTCCGGGCGGTGTGCTCACATGGCGGGGTGCCGATCGAGGTCCGGCCAGACTAGCGGGAGGGTAAGGGTGATTTCAGGATAGATCGCCTGTCTGGGGTCGTCTGTGCCGGTGAGGCCGGTGTGCACGGTGCCCCGGATCCCGTCCGGGAGGAGGCGCCGAGCCCGCGGCGGTGCGTGGGGCGACGCGTGTCTCGTAGTCTTGGCGGGGAGAGGGGAGGCCGGTGTCCGACTCCAGTTGGCAGCAGGCGGTACTGCGCGAGATCGGCGTGTCCCGGCGCGGGCTACAGGTCCTCGACGCGACGCCCTCCGCCCCCGCACAGGGGACCTGGGGCGCCGATGCGCCGCCGCGCCCTGCCGAGGAGCGGGCGCCCGCGGCGTCCGTCCCGGCGCAGGTGACGCAGGCCGCCCGGCCGGAGCCGCAGCCCGCGCCCGTGCAGGCGGCGCCGCCCGTTCAGGCCGCGCCGGAGGCGCCGCCCCCCGTCCCTGAGGCTCCGCCGTTCCCGCAGGTCGCGGACGCGTCGCAGGGCGCCCAGGACGAGCCGGCCCCGCTGCTGCCCGAGCCGCCGGCCCCCGAGCCCGTTGCCCCCGAGCCCGTTGCCCCCGAGCCCGTGGTGCCCGAGCCGGTGCCGTCCCCGCAGATCCAGCAGCAGGCGGCGGCCCAGCAGCCCGTACAACAGCCGGCCTTCCAGGAGCAGGCGTTCCAGGAACAGGCGTTCCAGGAGCAGGCCGCGCAGCAGGCCGCCGCCCAGCAGCAGGCGGTGACCCAGCAGCAGGCCGCGCCTCACCAGCCCATGCAGCCGGCAGAGCAGCAGCAGCCGCCGCAGCAGGCAGAGCAGCAGCCGCCGCAGCAGACAATGCAGCAGGCCGTGGACCTCCCGGCCGAGACGCAGCAGCAGATCGACCCGCTCGTCCACTCCGACTTCGACTGGGAGGCCGCGGTCAACCCGGTCCTCGGCGCGGTCCAGCCCGCCGCCGGCCAGGCGGCGCAGCAGGGGCAGCGGGCCGGGCAGCAAGGCGCATGGCCCGACCCGGCGGCCGCGGCGCAGCAGCACGCGCAGCCCGCCGCGCCCGTCCAGCCGGTGATGCCCGGTCAGCCCGCCGGTCCCGGGCAGGTGCCCGGCCAGGAGATCCCGCCCGCCGACCTCGTCCGCAGGAACCAGCACGGCGACGCGCTGGCCCGCCGGGTCGGGCGCGGCGTCCTGAAGGCGGTCGGCGGCGGCGCCCGCGAGGCCCGGCTGCTGGCGGCGTTCGGCGAGCTGATGCAGCGGTCCGTGCCGAGTTCCCGGCAGATCGCGGTGGCGAGCGTGCGCGGCGGCGCGGGCAAGACGACGATGGCGGCGCTGGTCGCGACGGAGCTGGCCCGGCACCGCGCCGACCGGGTGCTGGCCGCCGACGCCGACGCCGAACTCGGGTCGCTGCCGCTGCGCCTCGGCGTCCGCTCGCAGCTGTCGCTGTTCGAGCTGGCGGCGCAGAATCCGCAGTCGTTCGAGGAGGCGGCGCGGTTCCTCACCCGCACGCCCGACGGCCTGTGGGTGCTGTCGTCCACGCGCGGCGGGCGCATCGCCGGCGAGTTCACGCTGGAGACGTTCGAGACGGCGCTGAGCGCGGTCAGCCGGTACGTCGCGGCGACGGTCGTCGACTGCGGCGCCGGCATCCTCACCGAGGTCAACCGCGGGGTCATCGCCGGTTCGCACGGCCTGGTGCTGGTGACGCCAGGGACGGTCGACGGGGCGCTGAGCGCGCGCGGGGCGCTGGAGTGGTTCGTGTCCAACGACCAGCAGGACGTGCTGCGCCGCACCGTGATCGCGATGGTGTCGCACGCCCCGCAGGTCGGCGCGGACCTGCAGCGCGCCCACCAGATGCTGGCCGCGTGGGGGCTGCCCGTGGTGGCGGTGCCCTACGACCGGCACCTGGCCACCGGCAGCTCGCTGGAGCTCGGCCGGGTGTCGGCCGCCGCACGGATGGCGGGGATCCAGGTGGTGCACGAGGTGTTCGCCCGTTCGCTCGGCGCCGGGGTGGCCCGATGAGCAGTGACCTGGTCGCGCTGGTGCGCCGCCGCCCGGACGTGCACGCCGTCGCCGACGGCATGATCGCGATGGGCGAGCCGCTGGAGCTGCGCGGCGGGGAGCCGGAGCCGACCCTGCTGTACGACGCGGACGGCCGGCTGCTCGTCGCGATCGAGGACGCGGTGCAGGTGTCGGTGCAGGGCGAGATCGGGCGGCTGCTGGGCGCGGAGTTCGCGGCCCGGGTCGTCGCGCCGGTCTGGTGGGTGGACATCCGCGCGGTCGCGGACCTGCCGGACGCGCCGCGCGTCGCCCGCAAGTTCGCCGACTCGCTGGTGCACTGGCTCGGCGGGACGGTGTACCCGGATGGGGAGAGCGACGCGCCCGCGCAGAGCTGGCGGGCGTCCGGCGAGGGCGGCGGCGCGGCGGCGGAGGTGCCGGGGAGCGCGCAGGGCGCGGCGGACGGCGCCGCCTACCAGGGCGGGGTCATCGGCGGCTGACGGCGCGCGCGGGTCGGGGCCGGTCGCGGGTCAGGGCCGGTCGCGGGTCAGGGCCAGTCGCGGGTCAGGTCGAGGTCCCACGGCACGAGGTTCCACGGGCTGCGCCGCTCCGCGGCGAGGTGCTCGACGAGCCGGTCGTACTCCGCCTGCGCACGGCCGCCGCCGCCCGACCACAGCAGCCGTCCCTGCAGGTAGCACGTCGCCATGTCGTGCCAGGACGTGTAGCGGCGCTGGACGTCCAGGGCGAGCGGCAGCATCCGCTCCCAGCAGTACTCCTCGGTGAGCCAGCCCACCATGTGGCCCCACCGGTACAGCATCAACGCGCGCGCGTAGTCCCAGATGAGGAACCGGCCGACGTTGGCGTGCAGGGCCGGGTCGGCGAGCACCTCCAGCCGGTGCAGCTCCTCGGCGGCGTGGCCGCGGTCGTTGAACAGCCGGTGCAGGAACTGGGCCAGCTCCGCGCCCTCCTCGCTGGCGTCCGCGCCGGCATCGTCGCGCAGCAGCGGCGGGACGAGCTTGGCGTACACGGCGCCGCCGTCCCCGTACCGGACCCGGACGAGCTCGATGAGCCGCTCGACGAACGGCGGCTCCAGCCGGTCGGCGGCGATGAGGCCGTCCACCTCGTGGAGCAGCGCGGCGTAGCGCTCCCGCTCCTCGGGCGGGCGGGCGGCGAGCTCGGCGTCCATGGTGAAGTCGGCGCGGTGCCCCTCCTGGACGAGCCAGTTCACCGCGGCGAGCAGCTGCTCCAGGTCGTAGGCGCCCCACGGTTCGCGCAGCAGCTCCTGCGCGGTGCGCCGGTCGGCGGCCGCGGCGGACTCGCCCGGCGCGACGCCGAGCCGGTCGAGCCGGAACCCGTTGATCGCGCCGTACGGGGCGCCCGCGCCGATGATCCAGCGCTGCACCGGGGTGAGGTCGCTGCCGTGGGTGAGGACGCCGGGCAGGTCCGGCGCCGAGATCAGCTCCCAGAGCCGGCGCTGGAACTCCTCGGCCTGCCGCTCCTCGCTCTCGAAGAACCCGGCGAGCTGCTTGCGCAGCGACGGGTGCCGGACGTACAGCCGGCGGAAGAACCGGCCGTTCTTCCACACCAGGTGCTCGGGGCGCAGGTCGTCGAACGGGACGCGGGTCCGCCGGTGCACCATCGCCTGCTCGGTGAACCGCAACTCCAGCTCGGGCCAGAGCGCGGGCAGCGGGGTGAACCGCAGCGCCAGCAGGAAGGCGAGGACGAGCGCGACCATCACGGCGCCGGGCGCCAGCGCCCAGTTCGAGGCGCCGCGCAGCCCGGTGAGGGACAGGACCGCGCCGAACAGCAGCAGCACGACGCCGGCGGCGGCGCAGGACAGGAACCAGCCGGTGGTCAGGACGAGCGAGCCCTCGATCCGCAGGACGGCCTCGTCGCCGTCGAACTCCAGCGCGCCCTCGGCGAGGGTCCCCTCGACGGCCCGCTCGAGCGCGCCGAGCTGGCCGTCGGGTTCCATGAGGGGGACGCTACCCCATCCCTTACGGGTAGATCATCGGCTCTGTGCGCCATATGCGGCGGCCAGGGCGTGGAAGGCCGCTTTGGGACGCCACGTGCCGTCCGGGGCCGTCGCGACCACGCCGTAGGAGGCCATGTCGAGGTCGCGGGCCGGGTCGGCGGGATCGTGCGGGAGGCCCCATCCGGCGAAGGTGAACCAGAACGCGGCGTCGACGCCCTCGGCCGCGAAGACGTCCAGCAGTTCGCGCATGTACCGGACCTGCTCCTGCTCGTCGCGGACGGGGGCGCCGGTGAGCCGGGGCGGCTCGGCGTCCCGGTCGACGATCATCCAGCCGGTGCCGCCCCGGTCGCCGGCGCCCGCGTAGGTGCAGCAGCCGAACTCGGTGACCGCGACGGGCTTGCCGTGCCGGAAGTGGCCGCGCAGCCATTCGCGGTAGTGCGCGGCGTTCTCGGCGGACCGGTAGCCGTCGACGGACACCAGGTCGAACGGCCCCCAGTCCAGCTCCTCCCAGGGGCCGGACGCGTAGGTGATCCGGCCGCCGAACCGCTCGCGGGCCGTCGCCACCGTCTCGGCGAAGAACGCGTTGACCCGGCCCGGGACGTCGCCCATCGCGGCGTACACCTCCGGGTCGCCGGACATGACCGCCTGGATCCGGGCGTACACGTCGTCGCCGGGGACGAATCCGCGCGCGAACAGGCTGACCTCGCAGCCCGTCACCAGGACGACCTCCGCGCCGCCGCGCCGGACCGCCTCGGCCCGCCCGGCGCACTCGGTGAACAGCGCGGCCATCTCGTCCGGCGGCAGCTCGCAGGGGAACGGCGCGAACCAGACCTCCAGGCCGGCGGCCGCGGCCTCCTCGGCGGCGGCGCCTAGCCGGTCCGGGGCGCCGCCGCTGATCCGGACGGCGGTGCAGTGCAGGTCGGCCGCGATGGCGCGCATGTCGCGCCGGACGTCGGCCCGGTCGAAGCCGGGGCGGCTGTCCCTCCCGCCGGGGAAGAAGCCGGTGTCGTAGTTGATGCCTCGGGCTCGCATGGCCTTCTCTTCTCTCGGGAACTCGTGACTCGGCGGACGCGGGGCGGCGACGGGCGGCGGACGTCAGGCCGCGGCGGGCACCGGCGCGGGCCGTTCCCGCCCGCTCGCCGCGCGCGTCTCGGCGTCGAGCAGCTCCTTCATCGGCTCGGTCGCGGCGCCGCTCGCGACGGCACCGACGCCGATCGCGGGGCGGCGGCCTGCGGCCCGGTGGCGGCGGTCGGCCGCTCCGCGTCCGTGCGGTGGAACGTCATCGGGCCCTCCTGCGGTCCTCGCCTGCGGTGGTCCCAGCTTCGCGGGAACCGGGGCGGGCCCGGCAGATCCGTCCGTCCACGCCTGGGCAGGACAAATGTCACCGCCGGCAGTGGACGGAGGGGTCAGGAGGGTCAGGCGGACTGGAGGTGCTGCATCAGGAGGCTGTGGCGCTGCCAGCCGTCCTGCGAGCGGCCGTCGCCGAGCGGGAACATCGTCAGCGGCTGGCGCGGCGGCCCGACCTGCTGCCCGGGGATGCCGTTCGGCCCGCCGACGGCGCCCGCCACGGCCAGCGCGACCGGCGCGGGCGCGCCCGTCCAGCGCGGCTCGGTGGTGAGGTCGGCGCGGCCGGGGGTGAGCTGCACGAACAGCGACGCCACGGGCTGGTCGGCGGCGAGCGCCCCGACCAGCGACCCGAGGTGACGCAGCGGCGGCGGGTCGTCCGGGCCGTAGCCGACGGTGACGGTGCTGACCTCGGCGACGCCGCCGCCCTCGGTCGCGGTGAAGTCGCAGATCGCCTGCGCGGGGCGCGGGCCGTCCCCGCCGACGAGCAGCCGGGAGGTGGACCGGCCGCGGGCGTACTCGGCGAGCCGGTCGGGCCGCCACGGGTGCTCCAGCGGCTCGGCGGGGCCGAGCCCGGCGGGGAGCTTGCCCGTGGTGAGCTGGAGCAGCCGCTCGACCGGGCCGGCGAGGTGCCCGTCGGCGCCGTGCCGGATCCGGTAGACGAGGGTGAGCTGCGAGCCGATCGGGGCGGTGGGGCGGGTGGTGAACCCGGGCGCGTAGTCGCGGGCCTCCGGGACCGGCACGAACATCGCGCCGCCCCACTTCAGCGGGCGGCCGGTGAGGCCCTCGTAGTAGCCGTCGCCGTCGCGGACGACCCACTGCAGCTCGGCGCCGGACGCGGCGCTGCGCAGCGGCAGCGACAGGCGGGACCCGAGCGGCGTGACCAGCTGCAGGACGCGGCCGGTGGCGGCGCATTCGCCGAGGGCCCGGTTCAGCCAGGCGCTCAGCGCGACGACCGGGCGGTCCTGCAGCACGACCATGGCCTGGTCGGTCAGCGCGTCTACGATGCTCATCTTCACCGGAGTCTAGTCACCTCGCCGCCGCGCTCCGGGCGGGTCCGGCCCGTCGCGTCCGGGGGTCCTGCACACCCGCGTTCGAGGGGGCCGGCCCGCCTGCGTCGGGGGTCCGGCGCGCCCGCGTTCGGGGGCCCGGCGGCCCGTCCCGGCCGAGTTTTCCGTGACGGGGGTGACCGCTGTCCAATCTGTGCTGAAATGTTACGGATGCAGCGAGCCGCCTCACCGCCGCCGGTGTACTACAGCGCCCCATCGCCGCCGGAACCGCCGGTGCAGCGCGGGCGCCTTTGGCGCTTGCTCGGCTGGGCGTCGATCGCCATGTCGGTGATCCTCGTCGGCGGCAGCCTCACCGCGTACGGGTTCTGGCGGCGGCTGGACGGCCAGATCCACCGCGAGAACGTCAAGGACAAGCTCGGCGCGAACCGGCCCGCCAAGCTCAACGACTCCATCAACATCCTGCTGATGGGGTCCGACAGCCGGCAGGGCGCCAACGCGCAGTACGGCACCGAGCAGGGCGAGCGGTCCGACACCACGATCCTGCTGCACATCTCGCCCGGCGGCGCCGGCGCGATCGGCATCAGCTTCCCCCGCGACTCGATGGTCCAGATGCCGAGCTGCAAGAAGTCGAACGGCACCACCGTCCCGGCCCAGTTCGGCATGATCAACGCCGCGTTCTCCAACGCCGGCCCCTCCTGCACCTGGCGCACCATCGAGTCGCTGACCAAGATCCACATCGACCACTTCGTCGAGGTGGACTTCGCCGGCTTCAAGCAGGTCGTGGACGCCCTCGGCGGCGTCGAGATCTGCGTCCCGAAGCCGATCAACGACCCGAAGGCCGAGCTGCACCTCAAGGCGGGCAAGCAGACCGTGCACGGCGCCGAGGCGCTCGGCTACGTGCGCACCCGCTACGTCCTCGGCGACGGCTCCGACCTCGACCGGATCAAGAGGCAGCAGGCGTTCATGGCCTCGGTGGTCAAGAAGGCCACCGACAAGGGGATGCTCACCGACCCCGGCCGCACCTACTCCTTCCTCTCCGCCACCACCAAGTCGATCAAGGCCGACGACGGGCTGACGCTGTCGGTGATGGAGAAGCTGGCGAGCGGCCTGAAGGGGATGAGCGCCGGCAAGGTCCGGTTCGTCACCGTGCCGACGATGGCGTACCCGAAGGACAAGAACCGCGTCCAGTTCAACCAGGCGCTCGCCGAGCCGCTCTTCCAGGCCATCCGCGAGGACAACACCCCGCCCGAGCCCGCCCCGACCCCGGTGCCCGCGCAGCAGAAGGTGCAGCCCGTCCCGCCCGCCCAGGTCAGGATCGGCGTCTTCAACGGGACCGCCGAGCACGGGCTCGCCCAGCGCACCGCCGACCAGCTCGCCGAGCGCGGCTTCAAGGTCGTCAAGGTCGGCACCGTCAAGTCGGCGGCCAAGACCCGGATCCTCTACGGCGCGGGCGCCGAGAGGCAGGCGGCGCGGGCCGCGATCGCGGTCCCCGGCCACCCGCCCGAGGCCTGGGCCAAGGCCAAGCCCGGCTACGTCTACCTGATCATCGGCAAGGACGGCGCGAAGCTGAGCGGCGGCGGCCCGGCGGTGCCGAAGGTCGCCGGCGAGATCCGCGCCGACCGCGACGTATGCGCGCAGGCCTGAACCGGACGCGCCGAACCGGGCCCCGCCGGGCCGTACCGGGCACGTTCCATCGTCAGCAGTTCCACCACACCGGTATCTTGGCGGCGCGCAACCATCAACCGCACCAAAGCGTCACATGAACGACGGCGTTCGCGCCCGCCCTCCGCCCCCGCCCAGCCCCCGACCCGACCCCGACCTGTCCCGACCCCTGTCCCCGCCCGCCCGACCACCCCACGAGGAGCCCCTCCCGAGCCACGCCCCGTCGGCTCGCGCTCCGAACGGCCGTCACGGCCCCACCCGGAAACGGACCGATGCAGCCCGAACCCTTCACCCTTCTGATGACCGTCTACGGCGGTGACCGGGAAGAGTACGTCCGGGACGCCTTCCGCAGCGCCGTCGACGACCAGACGCTCCGCCCCGACCAGGTGGTGCTCGTCCAGGACGGGCCGGTCCCGCCGGGGCTCGCGGTCGCGCTGCAGGAGCTCGTGGCGGCCAGCCCGGTCGAGGTGACGTTCGTGCCGCTGGAGGTCAACCGCGGGCTCGGGCCGGCGCTGGACGCGGGGCTGCAGGCCGCCCGGCACGACATCGTCGCCCGGATGGACGCCGACGACATCGCGATGCCGCACCGCTTCGAGCTGCAGGTCCCGCTGGTGCGGGCGGGCGCCGAGCTGGTCGGCGCCGGGCTGCTGGAGTTCGGCCGGGACACCGCCGACGTCGTCGGCCGCCGCATCCCGCCGAGCGACCCCACCGACATCGTCCGCTACTCGCGGCTGCACGACCCGTTCAACCATCCGACGGTCGTCTACCGGCGCAGCGCCGTCATCGCCGCCGGCGGCTACGGCGACCTGCCGCTGATGGAGGACTACTGGCTGTTCGTCCGGATGATCGCCGCCGGCGCCCGGCTGGTGAACGTCGCCGAACCGCTCGTCTACTACCGCGTCGGCGACGGCGCCTACGAGCGCCGCGGCGGCCGCGAGCTGCTCCGCTCCGAGCTGCTGCTGCAGCGCGAGATGCTCCGCGAGGGGTTCATCAGCCGCGCCCAGTACGTCCGCAACGTCATGCTCCGGGGCGGGTACCGGCTGGTGCCGACCGCGATCCGCAAGCCGTTCTACCGTCGCCTCGTCGCGCCCTACGGCGCCCGCCGCAACGCCGCGAAGGCGGCGCGGGCCGCGGAGATCGCCGCGGCGAACGCGGCGGCGCGGCTGCCCACCCTGACCATCCCCGACCCGTCCGCGGCGGTGGCCGGCGGGGCGCCCGACCCGACGATGACGGTCCCCGACCGGCCCGCGTACCGGCCGCGGCACGCCCGGCCCGACGACGACGTCCAGACCGGGTACGACATCTGGCCCGCCTACGGCGCGCAGGACCCGGCGACCGCAGACCCGCGCGAGGGCTGACCGCCAGGCCACCGTCCTGGAGCGCGCCAAAGAAGCGGGCCCGGCCGGTGGTCGGCGCCACCGGCCGGGCCCGCCGGGCTTCCGCTCCTACTTGGCCGGACGGCTCCACAGGACGGGCTGCTGGCCGTCGCGGTCCGCGGTGCCGCCGACGCCGAGCAGCGTCCCGCCCGCCGCCGCCAGCCCGGTGATCTCCTGGTCGCCGGGGCCCGCCAGCCCCTTGCCGGACGGGGTCGAGACCGTCCAGGACGCGCCGTCCGCGGACTTCCACGCCACCACGTCGGCCGAGCCCGCGTCGCCCGCCGTGCCCGCCGCGGAGAACCCGGCGCCGGTCGCGGCCAGCGCGGTGACCCGCACGGCCTTCGCGCCGCCCGGCGACGGGAGCTGCACCGCCTTCCAGGTGCGGCCGCCGTCGGCGGACACGTAGCCGAGCGCGACCGTGCCGGACGGCGTCCGTCCCTCACCGGCCGCCACGATCGTGTTGCCCTGCGCGCCGACCTGCGTCAGCGACCCGTCCGTCGTGCCGGACGGCAGCGGAAGCTGCTTCAGCGTCCACTGCTTGCCGTCCTGCGAGGTCCACACGGCCGGCCGGTCGGCGGTGGCGGCCTTGGCGGCGGGGTCGCGCAGGCCGCCCGCGGCCGCGAACCCGAAGCCGCCCGCGGCGACCGAGCGCAGCCAGCGGTCGGAGTTCGGCAGCGCGTTCAGCCCGCTGTTCCCGACGCCCCTGCCGCGCTCCCACGTCTTCAGGTCGGCGGAGAACCAGGTGGCGGCGGACGCGCCGTCCTCGCCGACGATCACATAGCCGGCCGGGCCCGCCGCGGTGGCGTAGGTCGCGAGCTGGTTGCGGCCGGGCCGGAACGCGTCAGCGCCGTCCGCGGCCTGCCAGCCCGAGCCGTCGGACGAGGTCACGACGAGCGGCTGGTGCGGCGCGGCCCGGTCGAACCCGACCGCGAGCCACCCCTGCCTGCCCGCGGCGACGCTGAGCAGCCGCTGCCCGCCGGGCCGGGAGAACGCGGCGCCGGCGCCCTGCGCCCGCGTCCACGTCTTCCCGTCACCGGAGACCCACGCGGCCGCCTCGCCGCCCGCGCTGCCCACCGCGACGGTCTTGGCGCCGTCGGAGCCGAGCGCGGTGACGGTGTGGTCGCGGCGCACCGCGCCCGGCACCTTCGCCAGGTCGACCGGGACCTCGGCGCCCTTGGCGTCCAGCACGGTGAGTATGGCGTTCTGGTCGCCGCCGCCGTTCTGGAAGCCGACGACGACGCTCTGCCCGGCGGACGACGCCGACGACCGCACCGTGCGGCCGGGCTGGGCCGGGACGGAGCCCGCGTCCTGCCAGGTGTTGCCGTCCGCGCTGCGCGACACCAGGAGGTCGCGGCCCCGCACGACGACCGCGGCGAACCCGTTCGCGTCGCCGAGCACGGTCGAGACGCTCCGGTAGCCGGACGCCTTGAGCTGCCCCGCCTTCGTCCAGGTCTTGCCGTCCTTGGACGTGAACGCCTGCCCGTAGGGGCCGTTGATCTCGCGGATGGCGAGGAAGCCGGTGGGGCCGCCGCCGACCATCAGGCCGTGCGTGCCCTTCGGCGCGGGCACCTCGGTGGTGTCCCAGGTGCTCCCGCCGTCCTCCGAGCGGAACGTGCGGCGGAACCGGGCGGGCTTCTTCGGGTCCGGCGCGTGGATCGCCTCGACGACCACCGCGTTCCCGGACGCCGCCGCCGTGACCAGCGCGAGCTGCCCGTTCCGCACCGGCAGGCCGAGCTGGCCGCCGCTCTTGATGGCCCAGCTCGCGCCGTCGCCGGACGTCCAGACGGCGGGCTCGGCGTCGCTGAAGTCGCCCTTCTTGGACGAGGCGCCGATCGCCATGAACCCGTCGCCGGTGCCGATGACCTGCTTCACCCGCGTGTGGCCGCCGAACGGCAGCGCGGCCTGGTCGGGCTGCCGCGTCCAGCTCCTGCCGTCCTGGCTCGTCCACAGCACGGGGCCGGCCGTGCCGGCGCCGATCGCGACCCAGCCGTGCCCGCCGCCGCCGACCAGCCGGGGCGTGTCGTCGGGGGTGCCGCCGGTGCCCTTGACCTCGGCGGACGTGTAGGTCCGGCCGCCGTCGGAGGAGACGAGGAACTCGGGGCGCGAGCCGGCCACGCCGGACTCCGCGCCGACGGCCACCACGGTCGAGCCGGCCGCCGCGACGTCGGTCAGCCGCTGGTCGAGCCCGTCGTGGCCGCCCTGCCCGGCCGCGAACAGCGACCCGGCGAGCCGGACGCCCGCGGCGGAGCCGCCGTCGTCGTCACCGCCGCTCTGGGAGACGAAGTAGTAGCCGCCGCCCGCGAGGACGGCGACGGCCGCCAGACCGGCGACGCCGATGAGGATCGGCTTCTTGGACCGCTTCGCGCCCTTCTTCTTCGGCTCGGTGCGCCACGGCTCGTCGATCGTCGGGGGCGCCGGAGTGACGGGCGGGCCGAGCGGCGCCGCCTGCGGCCCGGGGAGCTGCTGCGACGGGACGCCCGGGATCTCCTGGGCGTAGGGGAACGGCTCGGGCCCGCCGAGCACGGGCTTGTTGTCCGGGATCTCCTGCGCCCAGGGGAACGGCTCGTGCGCGGGACCGGGCTGCCCGGGGCCGGGGAGCGGCGGGGCGGGCTGCGGCGTGGCCTGGGGCGTGGGCGGCAGCGCGGCGTGCGGGTTGCCGGGGATCTCCTGCGCCCACGGGAACGGCTCGGGCGCCGCCGGGGGCGGCGCGGGGACGTCCTGGGCGTAGGGGAACGGCGCGGGCGGCTGCGGGGCCGGCGGCTGCTGCGCGAAGGGCGGCGGGGCCGGCGGCGCCGGAGGCTGGACGGGCGGCTGCGGCGCGGCCGGCGGCCGCTGGGAGGCGGCGGGACGTTCCACGCGGGTGACGTCCGCTTCCTCGTCCTCGTCGTCGTCGCGGCCCGTGTTCCCGAGCCAGGCGGAGGCGTCCAGGATGGTCTGGTCGCCGATCGGGTCACCGGAGGCCGGGCCACCAGAGGCCGGGCCGGCGGGTGCGGCGGCAGGCGCGCCGGGGAACGGCGGGAGCGGCGGAGGATCGGCGGGCTCACCGCCGCCGCCCTCGCCGCCGCCCGGGTTCCCGGTCGAGAACACCTGCGTGCGCATCATCCCGCTGATGTCGATGTCGCTGACCGTCCGGTCGGACTCGTCGTCCTCCGGCTCGGGCAGCGGCTCCCCGAACGGCGGCGGCTGCTCGGCCGGCTCGGGCAGCAGCGGCGTGGCGCCGGACGGGCCCTGCTCGGCCAGCCACTGGGGAGGCGGCGGCGCCTGCCC
This sequence comes from Spirillospora sp. NPDC000708, assembly GCF_040299565.1. NCBI lineage: Bacteria > Bacillati > Actinomycetota > Actinomycetes > Streptosporangiales > Thermomonosporaceae > Spirillospora > Spirillospora sp. NPDC000708. The sequence continues at coordinate 31,383 of NZ_JBEPCJ010000048.1, read as the reverse complement.
CGGCCGCCCGGCGTCGGGACGCTCGACCTCGCCCTGCCCGGGCCCGTGGTCGCCGTCCTGCTTTCCGGTCGAAGTCACGCCCGCACTCCCAGCCTGAGGTCACGTACACGTCGCCCGCGTGTCAGATGGTCGTGAGCGATGATAATGGGGCATTCGCCCCTGGGGGCCGCGTTGCGGACCGTACCGCCGTCACCCGGCCTTCAGCCGGCCGTTCATCCACTGCATGATCTCGGGCGTCAGCCGGGTGAACGTGCCGAAGTTGTGGCCGCCGTCGTCGGGGAACAGCGTGTCCACCCGCAGCGGCGGCTTCGCCGCCTGGATGAACTGCTGCGCCTGCCGGTACCCCTTCTCCACCTTGCTGGAGGCCAGCAGGACCGACGTCGGCGGGGACGGCAGGTTCCGCACCCGCCAGAGCAGGTCGTTGTCGTTGCGGACCTTCGGGCTGCCGCCGTACAGCTCGCCGGTCGTCGCGTCCTTGATCGCGTGCAGGTAGCCGCCGAGGGACGCGCCCGCCGCGAACCGGTCGGAGTGCATCATGGCCAGCTTCACCGCGCAGTAGCCGCCGGTCGACTGGCCCATCACCCCCCAGCCCTGCTCGTCGGCCGCCAGCCGGTAGGTCGCGCTCAGCGCCTTCGGGACGTCCTGCGCGAAGAACGCGAGGGACTGCGGCCCGCTCGGCACGTCGGTGCACTCGGTGTCGCGCGGCGGGGCGACCATCGTCCGGGTGATGACGTAGACGGTCGGCTGGATCGTTCCGTTGCGCATGTCCTTGGCGGCGAGCTTCACCATCGCCTGCCGCTCGATGATGCCGCGCGGGTCGCCCGGGTAGCCGGCGAGGACGAGCGCCACCGGGAACCGGCGGTCCTTGAACTGCGGCTGGAAGTACTGCGGCGGCAGGTAGACGAACGCCTGCACCTGCAGGCCGGTCCGCGCGCCGCGGATCGTCGTCTGCTCCAGCCGCCCGTCCCGTTCCGGGTCGTGCAGGCCCTGCTTCACCGACAGCGGCGAGACGGTCCGCGCGAGCGGGCCGCCCGACCAGGCGCCCTGACCCGCCTTGGCGCCGTGCACCGCGACGGGCCCGTCCAGCCGGCCGAGCAGGTCGCTCCAGCTGTTGTAGAAGAGGAAGTAGGCGTTCATCCCGGTGACGAGGGCGAGCGTGATGAACAGCTGGCAGCCGACCAGCAGCCCGCCGCGGGCGGCCTGCGCGCCGAGCCCGCGGCCGGTGATCCTCGGCAGCGCCCACAGCGTGCCGGCCAGCGCCGCCACGGCGAGCAGGCAGACGAGGACCACGAAGGCCGTGCCGGTCAGCTGCATGGGTCGTGCTCCCCCTTCGTCGGGCCGCCGGGCCCGGCCGAGCCGGTCCGGCTCACTGGGCCCGGCCCGCGGACGCGCAGCTCTGCCCCGAGCACCGGACGAGGGCGTTCAGCTGCTCCGACAGCTGCCGCCGCCGCTCCTCGGGCAGCCGCTTCGCGGCGTTGTCCAGCTCGTTCGGATCGCGCGCCAGGTCGTAGTACTCGCGCTCGCCGTCGGCGTACTCGACGTAGAGCGCGTCGTTCGTGCGGATCGCGTTGTAGGTCGTCGGCGCGCCCGGCGCGGAGTCCTGCCGGTCCGGGTCGTCGCGCGACGGCGCGGGCTTGACGTGCTCGATCAGCGCCGCCTGCCGCCAGTCGCCGGGCGTCTCGCCGCGCAGGAACGGCACCAGCGACCGGCCGTCGGTGCCCGGCGGCGCGGGCAGCCCGGCGAGGCCGAGGAAGGTGGGGGCGAGGTCGGTGTTCTGCGCGAACGCGCCGACGTGCCGCCCCGCGCCGACGCCGGGCCCGGTGACGACGTACGGGACGTGGATGTCGACGTCGAACGCGGTCATCTTGCCGCCGGCGAGCCGGTGCTCGCCCATGTGGAAGCCGTTGTCCGAGCCGAAGACCACGTAGGTGTCGCGGTCGATGCCGAGCGTCGCCAGCTCGCCGCGGATGCGGCCGATCATGTCGTCGACGGACTGCACCATCCGGACCCGGTCGCGGAACCCCTCGTCGATCCGGGCGATCGCGCCCTTGCCGAGCTTGGGGTGCTTGCGCAGCCAGGACGGCTTGTCGCGGACGTCCCTCTCGTTGAACGCCGGCGACCGGGGCGCCTTCAGGCCGGCGAACTTGTCGGCGTACCGGGGCGCGGACACGAACGGGCCGTGCGGCGCGAACGTGGAGATCTCCATGAAGAACGGCTTGGACGAGCCGCCGGCGCGCTGCACGAAGTCGGTGCCCTTGTTCGCCAGGACGTCGGTCAGGTAGTCCTGCGGCTGGTGGCCGTAGTTGATGAGGCGGCCGTTCTCGTTCAGGTTGTAGTCGTACTCGGGGTAGCCGTTGCCCGCGACGTACCACTCGCTCCAGCCGGGCGGCACGTACGGGCGGGGGCCGCCCTGCTTGTCGCCGGGGAGGTAGCCGTTCATGTACTTGCCGAGGAAAGCGGTCCGGTAGCCGGCCTTCTGCAGGGCGGGCCCGAACGAGTTCCGCTCGCCGCCGTTCTGCTGGAAGACCTGGTAACCGCCGAGCGGCGGGAAGTTGGTGCGGACCTTGGTGTTGTGCGGGTAGAGCCCGGTGAAGATGGTCGCCCGGGACGTGCAGCACAGCGAGTCCGCCACGAAGAACTTGTCGAAGGTCAGGCCGTCCCGCTGCATCTTCTGCACCTGCGGCATGTGCGCGATGAGGTTCCACGACAGGTCGTCGGTGAGCACGAAGATGATGTTCGGCTTCTTGGCGGGCTGGGTGGCGGCGATGCGGTGCCGCTTGCCGCTCCCGCCGGAGCAGGCCGCGAGGCCGGCGGCGAGGACGGCGGTGAGCAGGAGTGCGAGGACGGTCCGGGAGCGGGCCGGGCGGGCAGGGGGACGGCGGGTGCGGGGGGTCGCCGAAGGCGGCTCGCACCGCTGTTCCCGGATCAACGTCCGCCTCTCCTCGACCAACAACCCCGCCAGCAGGGTACCCAGCCTTACGTGTGATTCGGGTGGGTGCCTGGTGGTTCGCGTGACTTGGGGATTGTTGGCATCATGCGGGTGGGCTGAAGGGGAGGTCAGGTGAGGCTGCGAACGGTCCGCCCCGCGCCCCGCGCGGCCGCGAGCGCGGCAGCCGCCGTCCTGGCCCTCGCCCTGCTGCTCTGCACCGGCTGCGCCGCCGGGACGTCCCGCGCCGGGGCGCGCCCGTCCGGCCGGTCCGGTGCCGCCGCGCCGCCCGCCCCGCAGGGCGCGGCGACGGCTCCGGTCACGGCGCCGGGCTACTCGCCCCGCGAGCCCGTGATCGGCTCCTCGTTCGCCGACCCGTCGGTGATCAAGGCGGGGGACGCGTACTACGCCTACGGCACCAACGACGCCGGCGCCAACATGCCGGTCGCGTCCGCCCCCGACGTCACCGGCCCGTGGAAGCGGCGCGCCTCCGACGGCCTGGTCCGGCTGCCGTCCTGGGCCACCAGCGGCCGGACGTGGGCGCCGGAGGTGGTCCCGCCCGGCGCCGGCAACGGCAGCTACGTGCTCTACTTCACCGCGCGCCACAAGGAGAAGGACAAGCAGTGCGTCGGGGTGGCGACCGCGTCGTCCCCGGCGGGCCCGTTCGTCGCCCTGGAGGGCGATCCGCTGGTGTGCCCGCTCGACCTCGGCGGCGCCATCGACCCGTCCTCGTTCGTCGACCGGGACGGCGGCCGCTACCTGCTCTACAAGACCGACGCCCGCAAGACCGCCGCGATCTGGCTGGTGCGGCTCAGCCCGGACGGCCTGTACCTCGCCGGTCCGCCGCGCAAGATCATGGCGCGCGGGAAGGACGACCCGGTGCTGGTCGAGTCCCCGGCCCTCGTCTTCCGGGGCGGCAAGTACGTGCTGCTCTACTCGGCGGGCTGGTACTTCGAGACGAACTACCAGACCAGGTACGCCGTGTCCGCGTCGCTGAACGGCCCGTACGAGAAGGCGAAGGAGCCGCTGCAGAGCACCGGCCGGTACGACGACGACGTCAAGGGGCCGGGCGGGGCGAGCATCGTGACCGACGCGAGCGGCGACCACCTGGTGTTCCACGGGCTGCTGGACTACCGGTCCAGCAAGCACATCCGGCGCGGCATGTACGTCGCGGCGCTCGCGTGGAACGGCCCGCAACCCGTCCTGCAGGGCGTCCCCACGCGCTACGAGGCCGAGCAGGGGCGGCTCAACGGCTGCGTCTCCGCGCTGCCGCGGCCGAACGCCTCGGGCGGACGCGTCGCGGGCCCGTTCGACCGCGACGGCTGCGGCCTCGACGTCCCGGTCCTCGCGCCCGCCGCCGGGCGGTACTCGGTGAAGGTCGCGTACGCCAACCGGTCGGGCAACGAGTCCCACCTGCGGTTCTCGGTGAACGGGACCCCGGAGACGACGCTCACGCTCCGCAGGACGCAGGGGTCGGACTGGACGTCCACCGAGGTCCAGGTCGACCTGAACGCGGGCTGGAACACCCTCGGGCTGGCGCGCGGCGACGGCCAGGGCCAGATCGACTACCTGGAAGTCCGCTAGCGCTCCGAAGGCATCGGCGTGCGGCTAGAGCTTCGGCGTGCGGCTAGGGCTCCGCCGTGCGGCTAGGGCTTCGCCGTGCCGGCGGGCGGCTTGGGCGTGGCGGTGCGGGTCTTGGGAGACGTGGTGCGGGTCTTGGGCGCCGTCCGGTGCGGCTTCGCGGCGGGCCCGTGCGGCTTCGACGGGGACTCGTACGGGCCGGTGCGCACGTACAGCGTCAGCTTCCCGCCCTTGTACGTCCAGACGCGGGCGATCCGCCAGGGACCGGTGGCCCGGATCATCAGCCGGCGCCGTCCCACCAGGGGTCCCGGGCGCTTGCCGAGCGACCGGCTGCCCATCACCCACAGGCGCTGCGCCCGGCTGAGGGGGCCGCGCAGCTCGTTGGGGAACTTGTCCCTGCCCAGGATGTTGCCCGCGCGCACCGGGTCCTCGGCCATGCCGATGTCGTCGAGGCGGCCGAACGCCTCCGGGTAGGCGGCGGCGTCCCAGCGCACGACGGCGCCGAGGTAGAGGATCGCGTCTCCCCGGTGCGCCTCGCGGCGGACGACGTCGGCGGGCGTGCGCAGGTCGTCCAGCTTCGCGTCCTGCCGCCGGACGTCCAGCTGGGTGGGCACCGTCACCGCGACCATCGCGACCGCCACCGCCGCCGCGAGCAGGGCGCCCGCGGGAGGACGGCCCACGCCCGCGAGCAGCGCGAGGCCCGCCCCGGTCAGCAGCGACAGCGCGGGCAGGCAGAACAGCACGTACCGGTCGATGAACATGGGGTCGGCCACCAGCGACACGCCGATCAGCACCGCCGGCGGCAGCAGCAGCCACGGCACCGCGACGGCGGTGAGGGGCGCGCCGGAGTCCCGGCCGCGCGCCCGGACGCCCGCGACGGCGCCGGCCACCGCCAGCGCGAGGACCGGCGCGACCAGCCAGTGGTTGCCGGTCATGAACTTCAGGAGCCGCCAGACGGTGGCCGACGACGGCCTCGGCAGCCAGTTGACCTGGTCGGACTGGCTCTGCGCGGCCAGCACGAACGGGATCAGGGCGGCGCCGGCGAGGCCGCCGCAGACCGGCCACCGCAGCCACGTGCGGGGCGCCCTGTCGCGCGTCGCCAGGAGCGTGACGCCGTGCGCGGGGAGCAGCAGCAGGGCGTCGAGGTTGAGGAGGCCGAGGAACGCGATCGCGACGCCGTAGCCCGCGAGCCACCGCCAGGGGTGCCGCCCGCCTGGGCCGACGCCCCGGACGAGCAGGTAGGTGGCGAGCACCGCCACCGCCGTGACCATCGCGTACGAGCGGGCCTCGATCGCGTACTTGGAGGCGGCGACGGAACCCGCGTAGACCAGCCCGGCGAAGAGCCCCGCGAGCGGGCCCGCGCAGCGCCGCCCGATCAGCACGATCCCGGCGGCGGCGGCCGCGGTGGCCAGCGCGCTCGGTAACCGCAGCGCCGCCTCGCCGTCGCCGAAGGCCATCACCCACGGCCGCATGATCAGGTAGTAGAGGGCGTGGACGAGGTCGAGATGGTGGAAGACGCGCAGCATCTGCCCGGTGGGCCGGGCGGTCACGCTGACCGTGGCCGCCTCGTCCAGCCAGAACGCCGGGCCGCCGATCCCCGCGACGGTGACGGCCAGCGCCGCGGCCGCCGCGGCCAGCGGCGCCGCCGGCCCGGCGAGCCACCGCGCGCGCTGGGGGGCCTCGTCCCGGGCGGGACTATCGAGGGCGAGGCGCGTCATCGGGCAGTACCTCCAGGCCGGCCTCGCGCAGCAGGTCGGCGGTCGGTCTCGGACGGCTGAGCAGCCCTTCGCAGACGCCGCGCGCCAGGGCGCGGCGCAGCACGGCGCGGTCCCGGGATCCGGCGAAGGTGCGGGCCCAGCGCCGCAGCGTCGACCCGGCGTACAGCACCCGCTCCGCGGGGGCGAGCCCGCGGCTGCCGGCGAACAGCCAGATCTTGTTGCGGACCTCGAAGTAGAAGCGGTCGCCCGGGTCGGCGTCGGTCGACCCGAACGTCCTGGTCTTGTGCACCACGACGCTGTCGCGGCAGACCAGCCCGCGGCGGCCGCGCAGCAGCCGCATGGTGAACTCGAAGTCGTCGTTCCACAGGAAGTAGTCGGCGATCGGCAGCCCGCGCTCGCGGACCCGCGCCGCGTCCACGAGGATCGACACGAACGAGGCGGAGCGGACGGGATAGCCGTTCACCGCCTCGGCCCGCGCGCGCTCCGCGGCGGACGCCCGGGGCTTCTGCCGCGGCGTGTTCATCGGGTGGTCGCGGCCGTCCGTCCACACGACCCGGCTGCCGACCAGAACCGGCGCCTCCGCGCCGTCCCCGCCGCCGCTCGCCGCCTTCAGCAGCGCGTCGAGCGCGCCCGGCTCGGGGACGGTGTCGTCGTCCATCAGCCAGAGCCAGTCGGCGTCGCCCTTGAGGGCCTGCGCGATGCCCGCCGCGAAACCGCCCGCGCCGCCGGTGTTGCGCGACAGCTCCAGCAGCTCGGCGTCCGGGAACCGGGCCCGCACCATGTCCGCGGTGCCGTCGCCGGACGCGTTGTCCACCACGACGACCCGGTCCGGCGGGCGGGTCTGCGCGCCGAGGGCGGCGAGCGCCTCGGCCAGCAGCGAGATCCGGTTGTAGGTGACGACCACCGCCGCGACGACCGGGCTCATCGGCCCATGCCCGCCCGGCGGACGGCCCGGCGCAGCGCCGGCGCGGGCTGGGCGGACGCGACCTCCAGCAGCCTGCCGAGGCCCTCCTGCACCCCGGTGAGGTCGGCGCGCAGCTGCGCGAGCCCGACCCGCTCCCGCGCCTCCGAGAGCCGCTCCAGCAGGTGCACGATCACGTTCGTCGCCGCCTCGGCGACCTCCGACTCGGGCAGGTCGCGGGGCTGCAGCGCGGTCGCGGGACCGCCGGCGGAGGTCAGCTCGTCCAGGTCGCCGTGCACCCGGTACCCGGCGACGCGCAGCGCGGCGACGATCTGGCGGGTGCGCTGCGCCGCCCAGGCGGCGTGCTCGGGCGGCAGGCCCATCGGCGCCCGCCCGCCCGGCTCGGCGGCCGCGGCGAAGGCGCCGCCGGTGAGGTGGGCGCCGACGATCCGCTCGTAGTCGCCCCCCAGTGCCGGAGCGAGCCGGACGTTGAGCCGGCGCAGCAGCTCGGCCTCCAGCACCGACAGCGGCTCGCCCTCCGGGACGCCGGCCGTCTCGCACGCGTCCGGCTCGATGCCGGCGACCTCGCAGAACCGGCTCCACAGCAGCCCGGGCCGCTCGCCCGGCGCCGGGAGGGTGACGACGTGGATCCGCTCGCGGGGGACCGCCGCCTCCCACGTCCGCAGCACCCGGACGGGGTCGTGCAGCCCCCAGAACATCTCGCCGAACGGCTCGGGCGCGTCGATGCCGTGCTCGATGAGGTCGCCGACGAACTGCCCGAACGGGATGGTGTGGGTGTGCCGGATCTGCTCCTGCCAGTCGAGGACGAGCTGGGTGCCGAGGTCGCGGGTGGCGAACACGACGTGCACGTCCGCGTCGCCGAACGACTCCACCGCCCGCTTCGCCTGCTCCTCGGTGGCGCCGCCCAGCAGCTCCTGCGACAGCACGACGCGGTCCCCGTGCCACTCGCGGGCGCGCTTGGCGACGCGGTTCCAGGCCCCGTCCCAGGCGGGGTCGCGGTGCCCGCCCCAGGTCATCTCGCGCAGGTCCATCACGGCGCCGAAGTGCTCCAGCGGCCCCGTGACGGGGTAGCGGACGCCGGCCGCGCCGAGGCGCCGCTGGTTCTCCCAGAACACGCGCTGAAGGAACGCCCCGCCCGCCGTCGGCGCGCCGACGTGAAGGTAGACGGCCTTGGCGGCCTCCGGTGGGGTCATGCGTCGGTCACCTCGTGGTCGTCTCTCCGGCGCCGGTCCCCCCGGCGGCGGCCTGCCTGCGTTCCTCTTGCACCTGCCAGTACGCCTCGCGGAAGCGGGCGACCACGGCGTGGCGCTCGCTCAGGGTCCGGACGGCGCGCTTCACCACCGGGACCGTTCCGTCCACGAGGGCGTCGACGCGCTCGCGCAGCGCGCCGGAGTCGGCGACGAGCAGGTCGAGCAGCTCGGGCGTGCCGAGCCCGGCGTCGGGGAGCCGCGCGATCTCCGCCTCGCACTCGTCGATCCGGCGCAGCACCGCCGCGACGGCGTCGCCGCTCGCGTCGGTGATGTCCGCCCAGCAGGGGTCGTCCGGGTGCCGGCGGCCGTCCGCGGGGGCGGGCGCCGGCACCAGCTCGTCCAGGTCGCCGATGATGTCGTAGCCGGTGCCGGACAGCGCCTCGACCATCCGCCCGGCGCGTTCCACGGCCCACGCGTGGTCCTCGGCGGGCAGCGGGATGCGGGTGGTGGTCTCCCGCCTGGTCAGCACGTCCTGCGCGAGGTGGTGCTTCATCTCCTCGTTGTAGAAGTGCCAGTCGGCGCTCTCGCGGTCGAGGGCCCGGTTCAGGCGGAGCAGCAGCTGCGTCTCCGGCAGCCCGAGCGAGGGGTTGGCGAACCCGGCGTTCAGGTCGCAGGCGTCCGGCGGAAGGCCGAGCGCCCGGCAGAACCGCTGCCACAGCAGGTCGCGGGGGGCGCCGGGGCGCGGGAGCGTCACCACGTGGACGTGCTCGGGCGGCAGGTGCTCGCCCCAGCGGGCGAGGATCTCGACCGGGTCCTGGAGTCCCCAGAACAGCCGGGCGACCTTGGACGCCCGCCAGTCCGGGCGCCGCAGCGCCGCCATGAACTGGGCGAACGTGGTGGTCCAGCGGTTCTTGACGTCCTCCTGCCAGTGCGCGGGGATCTGCCGGGCGAGGTCGCGGACGGTGAAGACGACGTGCACCTCGGCGAAGTCGAGGTCGGCGAGGGCGCGCGCGACGTGCGCGCGGAACGCGGGGGCGAACAGCTCCTGCGAGATGATCGTGGTGCCGCTCCAGCCGCGGGCCTCCTCGACCAGCCGGGTCCAGGCGCCGTCGATGAGCGGGTCGGACGCGGTGCCGAAGAACGCCTGCCGGAGGTCGAACGCGGCGCGGACGTGCTCGGCGTCGTCGTAGCCGGGGTAGAGGAACCCGGCCTCGCGCAGGCGCTCGCGGTTGTGCCACAGGATGTTCTGCAGATACGTGGTCCCGCTCTTGGCCGCTCCCACGTGGAGGTACACCACGGGACGCGGCGAGCGCGCGGGCGCGCCCGGTGAAGGTGCCGCCACCGCATTCCTTGAGTACTTGTACGTCCGCTGATGGAACAGCGGGTATCTTAGCCGTGCATCTGCACCATAGGCGCAGTTTGTCCTCAGGGCTTCCGGCCCCATCCCTGCCCGTCCCCCCGCATGGAGATGGACGTCCTCCAGTGAACGTTGATCTTGTCGTCGTCGGCACGGGGTTCTTCGGGCTCACCGTGGCCGAACGCTGCGCGACCGAACTCGGACTGCGCGTGCTCGTCGTGGACCGCCGCGACCACATCGGCGGCAACGCCTACAGCGAGCCCGAGCCGGAGACCGGCATCGAGATCCACCGGTACGGCGCGCACCTCTTCCACACCTCCAACGAGCGGGTGTGGGACTACGTCAACCGGTTCACGAAGTTCACCGGCTACCAGCACCGCGTCTACTCGACCTTCAAGGGCCGCGTCTACCCGATGCCGATCAACCTCGGCACGGTCTGCGAGTACTTCGGCCGCGTCATGTCCCCGGACGAGGCGCGCGAGCTGATCGCCGGGCAGGCCGGCCTCGCCGGCGGCGCCGAGCCCCGCAACCTGGAGGAGAAGGCGATCTCGCTGATCGGGCGCCCCCTCTACGAGGCGTTCGTGCGCGGCTACACCGCGAAGCAGTGGCAGACCGACCCCCGCGACCTGCCCGCCGAGATCATCACGCGGCTGCCCGTGCGGTACACGTTCGACAACCGGTACTTCAACGACGCCCACGAGGGCCTGCCCGTCGACGGGTACACGGCCTGGCTGGAGCGGATGGCCGACCACCCGAACATCGAGGTGCGGCTGAACACCGACTTCTTCGACATGCGCGGCGACGTCGCGGGGCGCGTCCCCGTTGTCTACACCGGCCCGCTGGACCGCTACTTCGACTTCGCCGAGGGCGAGCTCGGCTGGCGAACGCTGGACTTCGAGACCGAGGTCCGGCCGACCGGCGACTTCCAGGGCACCCCCGTCATGAACTACGCCGACGAGGACGTCCCCTACACCCGCATCCACGAGTTCCGCCACTTCCACCCCGAGCGCGACTGGTACCCGCGCGACAAGACGGTGATCATGCGGGAGTACTCGCGGTTCGCGGCCCGCGGCGACGAGCCGTACTACCCGATCAACACCCCCGAGGACCGGGCCAGGCTGCTGCGCTACCGCGAGCTCGCCCGGCACGAGGACGGCGTCGTGTTCGGCGGCCGCCTCGGCACCTACAAGTACCTCGACATGCACATGGCGATCGCCAGCGCGCTCAGCATGGTCGGCAACCGGTTGCGGCCGCACTTCACCGAGGGCGCCCGCCTGGTCAGCGGAGGAGCGGACGAGTGACAGCACGATTCGACGGCGGCGAGGCGCCGCTGCGCACCCTGCAGCGCGTCGTCCTGCCGGTCGGCCGCGACCTGGACGTCCTCGCCCTGTACGTGGAGGGGCAGATCGTCCGGGGCGCGGAGGCCCTCGCCGAGGAGACCGCGGTCGAGGCCGGCATCGGCGACCGCCCGGCCGCCGAGGGCGCCGCCGGGCGCGCCGACAGCGTGGGCCGCCGCGCGGTCGTCGTCCCGGTCGGGCAGCGGGTGTCGTTCGCGACGTACTTCAACGCCTTCCCCGCCGGCTACTGGCGCCGCTGGACGCACGTGGACGACGCCGTCCTGCGGGTCCGGCTGCGCGGCGACGCCACCGTCATCGTCTACCGGTCCAGCGCCAAGGGCCACGTGCACCGCGTCGCCTCCGTCCGGGTGGACTGCGAGACGGCGGAGGAGCGCACGTTCGACCTGCCGCTCCAGCCGTTCGTGGACGGCGGCTGGTACTGGTTCGACGTGCTCGCCGGGGAGCGCACCGCGGTGCTGGAGCGCGCCGAGTGGTGCGCGGCGGCGCCCGAGGTGACCCGGCAGGGCACCGTCAGCATCGGCATCACCACCTACAACCGGCCCGCGTTCTGCGTGGAGCAGCTCCTCGCGCTCGGCGAGGCCCCGGAGGTGCTGGACGTCGTCGACGAGATCTTCGTCGTCGACCAGGGCACCGACCGGATCGAGGACCACCCCGACTTCGCCGCGGCCGTCGACGGGCTCGGCGGCCGGCTGCGCGTCATCGACCAGGGCAACCTCGGCGGCTCCGGCGGGTTCTCCCGGGCGATGGACGAGACGGTCCGCGCCGGCCGCAGCGACTACGTCCTGCTGCTGGACGACGACGTGGTGACCGAGACCGAGGGCGTGCTGCGCGCGGTCGCGTTCGCCGACCACGCCAAGACGCCGACGATCGTCGGCGGGCACATGTTCAACCTCTACGTCCGCGGGCAGCTGCACGCCTTCGGCGAGACGATCGAGCGGTACCGCTGGTGGTGGGGCCCCGCCGCGCACACCTGGCGCGAGCACGACTTCGCGGAGGAGGGCAACACGCTGCGCGAGACGCCGTGGCTGCACCGCCGCGTCGACGCCGACTACAACGGCTGGTGGATGTGCCTCATCCCGGTCGAGGTCATCGGCAAGATCGGGCTGTCGATGCCGATGTTCATCAAGTGGGACGACGCCGAGTACGGGATCCGGGCGCAGGCCGCGGGCTTCCCGACGGTGTCGCTGCCCGGCGTCGCGGCGTGGCACGTCCCGTGGCAGGACAAGGACGACGGCGTCGACTGGCAGGCGTACTACCACTGGCGGAACCGGCTGGTCGCCGCGCTGCTGCACTCCCCGTACGAGCACGGCGGCAACCTGCTCAAGGAGAGCTTCATCATCTCGGTGAAGCACGCCCTGGCGATGCAGTACTCCACCGCCGAACTGATGATCATGGCGCTGGAGGACGTGCTGACCGGCCCGGCGCACATGCACGCCGGCATGGTCACCAAGATCTCCGAGGTGCGGGCGGTGCGCGCCGGGTTCACCGACGCGCAGGCCAAGGGCAGCGTCGAGGAGTTCCCGACGGTGCGGCGCAGCAAGCCGCCGAAGCGCGGCCGCAACCCCGCCCCGCCCAAGGGCCGCACCAAGGTGATCAAGACGGCGCTGACCAGCGCCATCAAGCACCTCGGCCCGGTGGACGAGGAGGCGCTGCGCAACCCGCAGGCCGCCGTGCCGCACATCGACCAGCACTGGGGCATGCTGTCGAAGTTCGACAGCGCGCTGGTGTCGTCGGCGGACGGCACGAAGGTCCACTGGTACCAGCGCGACCCGAAGCGGTTCCGCTCGGTGATGCGGCGCAGCGGCCTCCTGCACGCCCGGCTGACCCGCGAGTGGGACGGCCTCGCCGAACGCTACCGCGCCGCCGCGGACCAGCTCGCCTCCCCCGAGGCCTGGCGGGAGACGTTCGACGCCTCCGGATCGGCGCGCGGGTGAGCGCAGGCCACGCCGCGCCGCCCGCCGAACTCCCGCCGCTGGTCGCCCCCGGCACCGACGGCGGGCTGCGGCGGGCCCTGAAGGACCGGTACCTGCTCCGGCTGCTGGTGCGCCGCGAGCTGAAGGCCCGCTACAAGGGGTCGCTGCTCGGGCTCGGCTGGTCCTACGTCCGGCCGGCGGTGCACTTCTCGGTCTACTTCTTCGTGGTCGGGGTCTTCCTCGGCATGAGCAAGCGGGTCCACCACTTCCCGGTCTACCTGTTCTCGGGGATGGTGCTGATCAACCTGTTCACCGAGACGCTGCACTCGTGCACCCGCTCCATCACCGGCAACGCGCCGCTGGTCAAGAAGGTGTTCCTGCCGCGCGAGCTGTTCCCGATGGCGTCGCTGCTGGTGTCGCTGGTGCACTTCCTGCCCGGGTTCGGGATCATGCTGGCGGGGGCGCTGTCCTTCGGCTGGCGGCCCGACCCGGTGGGGCTCGCCGCCGCGGCCCTCGCCTTCGCGATCGTCGTGATCCTGGGGCTCGGCCTCGGGCTGCTGTGCGCGGGCGTGAACGTGTTCTTCCGCGACCTGGAGCAGGTCGTCGACATCCTGATGATCGTCATCACCTGGTCGGTGCCGATGATCTACCCGTGGGTGCACGTCCGGCAGCGGGCGCCCGGCTGGGTGCTCGACCTGTACCTGGCGAACCCGCTGGTGTCGGCGGTCAGCCTGTTCCAGCGCGCGTTCTGGTACCCGACGACGCCGAAGCTCTTCCAGTTCCCGCCGCACCTGTACGGGCGGGCCGGGGTCGCGCTGGCGGCGTCGCTGGTGGTGCTGGTGGCCGGCGTCCTGGTGTTCACGCGGGCCCAGCAGCGATTCGCGCAGGAGTTGTAGGAGATGGAGCAGCACGGGCAGTTCGAGGAGCACCGGCAGTTCGAGGAGCACGGGCAGTTCGAGGAGCACCCTCGGTTCGAGCAGCACCGGCCGCCCGAGTCGATCGTGATCGACTCGGTGAGCAAGCGGTTCACCCTGCGGCACGCCCGCTCGATCCGGGAGATGACGATCCGGGCCGTGCGCCGCCAGGACCTGTCGGAGAGCTTCAACGCGCTGGACGACGTGAGCCTCACCATCTACCAGGGCGAGACCGTCGCGCTGATGGGGCTGAACGGGTCCGGCAAGAGCACCCTGCTGAAGATGATCTCCGGGGTGATGCGGCCGGACCGCGGCTCGGTCCGGGTCCGCGGCCGGATCGCCGGGCTCATCGACGTCGGCGCGGGCCTGCACCCGGACCTGACGGGCCGGGAGAACGTCTACCTCAACGGCGCGATCCTCGGCATGTCCGAGGCGGAGATCAAGAGCAAGTTCGACGCGATCGTGGAGTTCTCCGGCGTCGAGCGGTTCCTGGACAACCAGGTGCGGTTCTACTCGTCCGGCATGTTCATGCGGCTGGCGTTCTCGATCGCGGCGCACACCGAGCCGGACATCTTCCTCATCGACGAGGTGCTGGCCGTCGGCGACCCGCCGTTCCGGGAGAAGTGCCTGCGGCGGATCCGGGAGCTGCGCGGCGAGGGCCGCACCATGGTGATCGTCGCGCACGACATCCAGATGCTCACCCGGCTGTGCGACCGGGGTGTGACCCTGCGCCGGGGCAAGGTCGTCTTCGACGGCGACCCGGCGGAGGCGGGGCGGCTGTGGCGCGAGGACCGGCAGGCGCGGCAGGCGTCGCTGAAGGCCGGGACCGGCTAGCCCGCTCCGGAGGCCGCCCGCCCGGGGCCGCCGGAGTGGCCGGGTGCGGCCAAATCGGGGGTGGGTGGGGTGTCCGATGTTTACCGCAGGTGAACCCCGTGACCGAAATGGTGGTCCATGTCGCACTTCCGGGTTCTTGTTCCGGTGAACGTGACACGCGACCCCGGCAGGCTCTTTACTCTTGCCGTGTAGGCGAACAGACACCACCGACACCACCGACCAACTGAACTCCAACCCCCAGGCGTTTCCCCCGTTCCGCGACTCCCAGGGGTCTCACGACGTGACGGACATGGCGAGCGGGTCCGCGATGGCGCGGCTCACACAGGCCGACCGCGTCTACGTGGGCTGGCGCTACGCGCAGGTGCACCCTGACCCGGGGCCGCCCCCCGGCGTGCCCGAGCCGGCCGAGCGGCCGCCGGCCGGGCCGCCCGCGCGGCGTCCCGGCGAGCACCTCGCCGCGCACCCCCTGCGGCTCGCCACCGGCGGCACGTTCGCCGGGGTCGCGCTGTTCCTGGCGTGCGGCATCGCCGGGCTGCTGCCGTGGGCGTTCGCGGGCGTGGCGCTGCTGGCGTGCGGTGTCGTCCTCGCCATCACCGGCGGTGCCCTGTGGCGCGACGAGCAAGCCGTCCGGGAGCGGCTCGCCGACGAACGGGAGCGCGCCCGGCGCGAGCACGCCCGCCGCGCCCGGGAGCGGGAGGCCGCGCAGCGCGCCTACGACGACGCCCGCCGCGAATGGGAGCGGCGGCACCGCGCGTACGAGAGCCAGCGCGAGTGGTACCCCGTCGCGGTCCCGCCCGGCGTCGACCGGGTGGACGTGGTCGGCGGGACGCTCGCCGGGTGGTCCGCCGCCGTCACCACGATGGGCGCGGCGCGGCTGGCCGTCGGCGCCCGGCTCACCGTCATCGACCTGTCCGAGGGCGCCGTCGCGCACGACCTGCTGCGGCTCGCCGCCGACCGCGGCGACGACCCGCTCGTCTGGGTGCTGCCCGCCGACCTGCCGCGCCTCGACATGTCGCGGGGGCTGAGCCAGGAGGCGCTCGCGGACGTGCTGTCGCTGGTGGTGAGCGCCGGTGAGGAGGAGGGCGGCACCCGCGACCTGTCGTTCGACAACTCGATCCTGGAACGGCTCATCGAGGTCCTCGGGCCGGACGCGACGATCCCGCGGATCACCGCGGCGCTGCGCGTCCTCGCCCAGGTCGGCGACCCGCGCGACGACCTGCGCAAGGGCCTGCTCACCGACGAGCAGCTGGAGCGGGTCGCGACGCTGTTCGGCCGGGACGCCACCGACCGGATCGTGGTCCGCCGCGCGTGGGCGCTCGAAGCGCAGCTGCGCAAGCTGGAGAAGCTCGCGACGGAGCCGGTGGGGCTGCCGCCGTCCCGGCTGCACGTCGTGTCGATGGACCGCCGCGCCGGCGTCCTCACCAACCGGATCCTCGGCACCTACGTGACGACGGCGCTGACGCACCGCATCCGCGAGTCGCCGCCCGGCGGCCGCTGGGACCACACGCTGTTCCTGTGCGGCGCCGAGAAGCTGCGCGGCGACGTCCTGGACCGGCTCATCGACGCCTGCGAGGCGACCGGGACGGGGCTCGTCCTGATGTACCGGTCGATCCCGCGGCACGTCCGCGAGCGCCTCGGCCGCCGGGGCCACGCGGCGGTCGGGTTCATGCGGCTCGGCAACCCCGAGGACGCCCGCGTCGCCGCCGAGCACATCGGCACCGACCAGCCGCTGCTCGTCGCGGAGATCACCGACTCGGCGGGCGAGACGCTGTTCGACGTGGCGGGGGAGAGCTACGCCAGCACCGTCGCCTACGCCCGGCCGCGCGGCGACGGCCTCACCGACCCGGTCTGGTCGCCGCTGCCCGCGCCCGCCGCCGACGACTCCGTGCTGGTCGAGGGGATCAGCTCGGCGACGGCGTGGGGCCGGACGGTCACCGCCGGGGGCGGCGCCGAGAAGCAGCGGTTCCGGGAGCTGCTCATCGAGCCGCCGCAGCTGCAGGAGCTGCCGCCGACCGCGATGGTGTTCACCCACTCCGGCACGACGGGCCGCCGCATCATGCTGGTGGACGCCAACCCCGGCATCATCACGCTGCCGACCGCGCACTCGATGGAGTTCGAGGAGTATCTGCGCGAGCAGGAGGCCCTGGAACGCGCCGCCGCCGAGGAGCCCCAGGACGCCCCCTCCGACCCGCCCGCGCCAGCCGACGCGCCGCCGTCCCCCGAAGCGCCGCCGTCCCCCGCACCCGTGCGCGACGAGGAGCCGCCCGCGCCCCGGGCCCGCCACGCCCTCCCGCGCGGCGGCACCCGCTTTCCGCCCCTCAAACCGAACGGCCGCCACAAGGGCTCTCGCTGACGTGCGCTGGCGCGGTGCGGGGGCCGGGGGAAGGATGGTCGGGTGACGTACCCCCCTGGTTCCATGCCGCCCGGTATGCCCCCGTACGGACGGGGAGCGGGGATGCCGCCCGGCGCGCCGCCGCCCCGGATGAGCGGGGCGGGCCGCGGAGCGGGCGGCGCCGGCGGCGAGTGGGGCGGCGAGGCGGTCGCGCTGCCGGGGCCCTGGTACCGGATCCAGGCGATCCCCGCGCCGCAGCGGAACGCGTCCGCCGAATGGGACTTCGTCAGCGTGCTGCCCGCCGCGCTGTCGGCGGCGCGGCGGAGCCGCCCGTTCGTCGTCGGATGGCTGTCGGCGGGCGGCGGCGCCCCGCTGGAGCTGATCACCAACGCGGGCCCGATCGGCGCGCCCGGGCCGGACGGTGAGGCGCAGGGGCTGCTGTTCCCGAGCGGCGCCCGCGGCGTCCGGGTCGGCGACGGCTGGCTGCGGCAGGCGTCCCGGATGGCCTGGACGCGCTGCCCCGGACGCCTCGCCCCGCAGGTCGGCCCCACCCTGCCGGACGGCGGCAGGGGCGGTCCCGGCCTGTTCGAGGCGACGCTCGTCACGCTGATGGAGCGGCCGTTCGCCTGGTTCGTGGTCGCCGAGCCGTGCGACGAGCGGCTGATCGACACCGAGATGCGCGAGCTGCACCACGAGCTGCGGATGCTGCGGCGCGGCGAGGACGAGCAGGCCCGGCTCGCCGTCGCCCGCGCCGACCAGCGGCTCGCCGAGCTGGACGCGTTCCGCGAGGCGGGGCTCTGGCAGGTCCGGGTCGTCGCGGGCGCGGCGACGCAGGAGGAGCTGGGGCAGATCGCGCCGGTCCTCGTCGGCTCGATGGAGCTCGGCCACCACCCGTACCGGCTGCGATCGGGGCACGGCAGCGGCACGTTCGACGAGATGCTGCGGCCCGCCGCGGAGCCGGCGCCGCTGCGGCCCGGGGCCGAGCCGGAGCAGCGGTTCCCGTTCGTCGCGACGGCGGGCGCGCTCGCCGCCCTCGCGGGCCTGCCGCGCCGCGAGGTGCCCGGCCTGCGCGTCCTCGACGCCGGGTACTTCGACGTGACGTCGGAGACCGACGACGCGCCGGCCCGGCGGCCCGAGGCGCGGATCGAGCTGGGCGCGATCCTCGACGGCCAGGACCGGCAGGTCGGCACGTTCACCGTCCCCCGCTCGACGATCAACCGGCACGTGTTCGTGACGGGCGCGACCGGCGCGGGCAAGTCGCAGACCGTCCGGCACCTGCTGGAGCAGCTGACCCGCGCGGGCGTGCCGTGGCTGGCGATCGAGCCGGCGAAGTCGGAGTACGCGGCGATGGCGGGCCGCATCGAGGACCTCGGCGGCCCCGTCACGGTGGTGAACCCGTCCGACCCGGCGTCGGTGCCGCTGTCGGTGAACCCGCTCGCGCCCGAGCCGGGCTACCCGGTGCAGGCGCACATCGACATGGTCCGCGCGCTGTTCCAGGCCGCGTTCGACGCCGAGGAGCCGTTCCCGCAGATCATGGCGCAGGCGCTGCAGCGCGTCTACGAGACGAACGGCTGGGACGTGGTGACCGGCGCGGGCGTCCCCGGCTCGCTGATCGAGCCGGCCGTCCCGACGCTGGAGCAGCTGCAGAACGCCGCGCTCCAGGTCATCCAGGACGTCGGGTACGGCCGCGAGCTGATGGCCGACGTGCAGGGGTTCGTGGACGTCCGGCTCCGCTCGCTGCGGATCGGGTCGGCCGGGCGGTTCTTCGAGGGCGGCCATCCCGCCGACATCGGCGGGATGCTGCGCGACAACATCGTCCTGGCCATCGAGGACGTCGCGAACGACGAGGACAAGGCGTTCCTCATGGGGACGCTCATCATCCGGATCGTCGAGCACCTGCGGATGCGGGAGCGGCGCCGCGACCGGTCGGACGGCCCGGCGCTGCGGCACGTCATCGTCATCGAGGAGGCGCACCGGCTGCTGCGCAACCGCGGCCCCGAGCGCGGCAGCTCGCACGCCGTCGAGCTGTTCGCGGGGATGCTCGCGGAGATCCGCGCGTACGGCGAGGGCATCATCGTCGCCGAGCAGATCCCGACCAAACTCGTCCCCGACGTGATCAAGAACACGGCGCTGAAGGTCGTGCACCGGCTGCCCGCGCACGACGACCGGCACCAGGTCGGCGCGGCGATGAACCTGGACGCCGACCAGTCCCGCGAGGTGGTGTCGCTGCGCCCCGGCGTCGCGGCGGTGTTCGCCGACGGGATGGACCGGCCGCTGCGCGTCCGCGTCCCGCTCGGCGAGGGACGCGAGGCGGAGCTGCCCGGCCCGCCGCCTCCCGTGGACGGCCGCCGGTCCGCGGCGTGCGGCTGCGAGTGCCGGTCCGGCCGCGCCTGCACCCTCTACGAGCTGCGCGAGGCCGACCTCGTCGCGGGCCATCCGGACTGGGCGTGGCTGCGGCTGTGGGCGGACACCCTCGTCCTCGCGCACGTGGTGAACCGGCCCGTGCCCGCCGTCCCGCCGGAGCTGGGCCGGGCCTGGTCGCGGCTGGCGCCCCGGCTCCGCGAGTGCGCGCTCGCGACCGTCCTCGAAGGCGCCGTGACCCGCCGGTCATGGGCGTTGCGGACCGTGTACCCGCCGTCCGACCTGACAGCCACCGCCGCCGGCGCCGCGCAGAAGCTCCTCGGCGGCGGCGCCTCCGGTGCCGCGCCGGGCCCCACCTGGGTGATCCCGCAGGTCCGCTGGCTGCACGAACTCGACCGGCTGTTCCCCTACGGCGGGGGCGTCCCCGACAAGCACGCCCCCGCTCCACCGCTGGACTACCAGCTGCCCGGTCTCAAGCAGCCGCCGCAACCGAAGTTCGGCCACCGGCTGCGCGCGCTTCGCCGCCACCCGCTGTCCATGGAACTGGACCGCAACCGCCCCCTCGCCATGACCGCGCTGGAAGGCGACGACGAGCACGCGGGCTTCTACGCGGACCTCGCGGTCGTCGCGATCGGCCTCCCCGAGGACGAGCAGATCGAGGACGCCGCCCGGACGATGCGCGTCGAGGAGTGGCTGGAACCGGTGCTGAGCTGGCCGGAACGCTTCGTCGAGCCGTTCGCCGACCCGTCCGCCGGCCTGCCGTTCCTGTCCCGCGAGCCCGAGCCCGAGCCCGAGCCCGGCGGCGCCGACGGCGGGTGAGCCGTCCACGACGATGCGATCACGATCCGGTGATATCTCACCAGAACCCCGCATACGTCGCTAGATTCTTTCTCCGCACCGGCCCGCCCACCCGCGCGGAGGGAGCGGCACATGGACCCGCAGACCGACGACCGGACCCGCTCCCGCGACACCGGCGGCCACCCGCGGCCCGCCCCGCGGCCCTTCTTCCGCCACGCGCCCGAGGCCGCCGACGCGTCCGGGCAGCCGCTGCAGAGCGCCACCCGCTACCTGTCGGCCGCCGCCTACCTGGACCGGCGGCTCTGCGACCGGGTCATCGCCGAGTTCCTGGACGACGAGCACCGCGCCGTCGTGCCGTCCTTCGGCTTCGACCTCGGCCCGGTGATCCTGCACGCCGTGCGCGCCCGCCGGTTCCGGCTCGTCCGCGACCTCGCGATCATCGCCGTGTTCGTCGTCGCGTGGCTGCTCGTGCCGGCCGTCGCCGCGCTCTACCTCCTCGTCACGCTGACGCTGCACGTCCCCTGGCGGCGGCTGCGGTGGCGGTGGCGGCTGGCGCTCGGCGCGCTCGCGGCCGTGCTCCTGCTGCCCGTGGTCACGTTCGGGCTGCTGGGCGGGGCGCAGGACCTGGACGGCTACGAGCACGAGCAGAACACCGGCTTCCTCGACTCGCTGCAGACCGACCACGCCGTCCTGACCGTCGTGCTGCTGTTCCTCGTGACGGCGACGATCGTGTTCGCCCACCTCGCGGTCGTCTTCTACGCTCTCGCCCGCGACCTCGGCCCCGGCGCGACCGGACCCGGGCCGCGCACCTACAGCGAGCGGGTCCGCCTGGTCATCGACCGGGTGCGCTCGGCCCAGCACGGCAACGTCACGCTCTACTCGGGCGGCAACCCGTTCATCGGCGCGGGGGACGTGACGGCGCCCTGGTCCCGCGTCTGGTCCATCGCGCTCGAACTGGACCGCCCCGCCGCGTCCGGGCCGGGCCTCGGGGCCGCCGACGGCGACGCCGCCTCCCCGCACCTCGACGCCCCCGACACCGCGTCGTCCGACACCGCGTCGTCGGGTGCCGGGACGTCGGGTGCCGGGGCGTCGGGTGCCGGGACGTCGGGCGCGGGCAGATCCGCGGGCGAGCCGGGCCCGCGGCGGGTCGACGCGGTCACCCTGCACGAGCGCGTCCGCGCCAAGATCCTCCGGATGCGGGACGAGGCGCCGCCGCGGCCCGGCGCCCCCGTCCCGGACCGGACGCCGCTTCCCCCGAACGAGCGCATCACCGGGCTGGTCAGCGACGTCCACATCGTCGCCCGCGGCCGGTGCCCGCAGCGGACCCGCCCCGTCGACGCGGTGAGCGGCCGCTGGTTCCAGGGGCACCCGCTGATCGACCCGGTCGCCGGGGTGCCGTTCTCCGTCGCCGCGCCGGAGGCGGTCGAGGCGATGATGCGGCATCCGCAGGGCGACCTGCGCTGCTACCAGCGCGTCACCGTCGGCGGGCACGGCCAGGCGATCGATGCCCCGGACGGCCGGCCCGTCGCGCCCGCCGAGGAGAAGGACGTCGTGCTCTCGGCGTTCGTGTACCTCGCCGTCGAGGGGCGCATGCTCTACGGGCAGTTCGTCGCGACGGTCCTGCCGCCCGTCCGGGAGGAGTACCGGATCGTCGACCGGCTGCCCGACTGGGACGCGGTCACCCTGCTGCTCCGCACGCTGGCCGAGAGCTGGCGGACGGTGCTGGCCGGCACGCTGCTCGCCTGGCCGCGGATGCTCACCACCTGCTGGACGATGGCCCGCAGCCTCGTCGCGGCGACCTCGTCGGGCAACCCGGCGCGCAAGGCGTCGCACGACTACGGCGCGCGGATCAGCGTCCGCGAGCTGTGCGCCGAGGACGGCTTCGCGACGTTCGTCCAGGAGACCGACGTCGACAAGTACATGCGGCTGATCGAGCGGCGGGTGAACGAGGCGATCCTCGACCACCTGTCGGACGAGTGCGGGATCGACGTGTCGGCCTACCGGGCGCAGGCGGGCGTCATCCTGAACCAGGGCGTCATCATGACCGGCGGCACCGTCCACGGTCAGATCGCGTCCGGTCGCAGCGTCGAGCAGCGGCAGACCCGCATCAACCCCTGACCTCGCGGAGGACGGAATGGCGGAGCACGGCGACCGGGGCATCAGCATCGGCGGGCACGCCAACGTGTCCGGCCAGATCGCCACCGGCGACAACGTCACCCAGAACCAGCAGGTCGTCGGCGGCGGGGCCGGCGCGGACGTCGCCGAGGCCCTCGCCCGCGTCGAGCGGCTGCTGGACCTCCACGCCGCCGAGCTCGCCGAGGCGGCGCGGGCCCGCCGCGACCTCGCCGACGTCCGCGAGGAGGCGGAGGACGGCGACCCGGACGCCGAGCGCATGGGCGGCGCCCTCGCCCGGCTCGGCCGCCGCGTCGCCGGCGTGGCGGCGCTGGCCGAGGCCGTCCGCGCCCTCGCCGCCGCGGTCGGCGTAGGCGGCTGACCGGGCTGCGCCGTCCGCGTCGCGGGCGTGCCGCACCGAGGGCGTGCGGCGTCGCGGGCGTGCGGCGTCAGGGGCGTGCCGCGTCAGAGGCGTGCGGCGTCAGAGGCGTGCGGCGTCAGAGGCGTGCGGCATCGAGGCTGTGCCGCGTCGAGGGTGTGCGGCGTCGAGGGTGTGCGGCGTCGAGGGTGTGCGGCGTCGAGGGTGTGCGGCGTCGAGGGCGTGCCGCCTCAGGGGCGTGCGGCGTGGGACAGGATCAGGAGCAGCCACACCGGCATGCCGCACGGTGCATGCCGGCGACCGCGATGCCTCGGCGTTGGCCCGGCGCGCGGTGGTGCGCGCGGCCGTTACGCCGCTCGACCGTCAGATGTTGTCGCCGTCGCGGGTGGGGAGCCCGGCCTGCTGGGCGATGGGGGTCCAGTAGGTGATGAACTCGTTCTTCGCGTTCGTCGCCTCCTGGTTCACGTCCGCCACCTCGTCGTCGGACGGGCAGCCGGGCGCGACGTCCAGGTAGCGCTGGTTCGACTCGACCGACGCGCGCAGCGCCCGCACCAGCGCGTCCTTCATCGCGGTGCCGTTGTCGAGCGCGCTCACGTCCAGCGCGTTCGCCTTGTCGAGCTGCGTCTGCCGCTCGTCGTGGATGCGCTGGAGGCCGTCGGTCGGGCAGCCCTCGGTGACGACGGTGCCCAGCTCGGAACGGGTCCCCGCCATGTCCTCGATCAGGGCGTCGACCGTGCGGGCCTGCGCCGTCATGTCGCCGCTGGGCGAGCCGTCGGGGGTCGGGGAGCCGTTCGGGCTCTCGTCGTCGGTCGTGACCGGCTGGCCCGCCGGCGAGGACGCCGGTCCGGCGACGGACCTGGCGGGCTTGCCCGGCCCGCTCGGCCAGAACACGATGCCGAGCGCGACCACGACGAGGAGCACCACCCCGGCCGCGATGAGGAAGTACAGCGCGTTGTTCCTCTTCGGCGGCGCCGGCGGCTGCCAGATGGCGGGCTCGGCCCACGGCTCCGGCCCGAGCTGCGTCGACCGCTCGGCCCACGGCTCGGGGCCGAGCGGCGTCGACCGCTCGTCGGACGGCGGCATCGGGGTGGTGTAGTCCGCCGGTGGCGGCCACTGCCCCTGGTCCGGCGCGTCCGGCACGGGGACCCACGGAGGCGGCAGCGGCTCAGCGGGCCCGGCGCCGAACCCGGACGGGGGCGCGCCGGCGGGCGGCGGCTCGAACGGGTTCCCCTGGCCGCCGGACGGAGCGGGCGGGACGCCGTAGTCGCGCGTCGCCTCGTCGTCCCGGGACGGGTCGCGCGCGGTCTCCTCGCTCGCGGACAGCGTGTGGCCGGGACCGTCCGGCGACGCCGGCCGCACCGGCGCGTTGCAGCGCGTGCAACGGGGGAGCGCCGGATTGGTGTCGCTTCCGCAGCCCGGACACCGCATAACAGCCCCTTACCCCGTGAGGTGCATCGGTGACAAGATACTGCCCCGCCCGCGCTAACGGACGGCCCCTCCGCGGGTCGCAACCCGGTTGTGATCGGACGGTCACGCCCGCGCACGCGCCGTGCGGGCCGCCGGGGCGGGCGCGGGCGGGCGCCGGACGGCCGGCCGCGCCCCGCCGGTCAGACCCGCTGCCAGCTGCGCACCGGCTGCCCGGTCTTCCTCGCGACCGGGTTCCACAGCGCGACGAACCGCTGCTTGGCGAGCGTCGCGCGGCGCTCGCCCTGCGCGCGTCCCGGCACGTGCGCCGCGTCCGGCTTCGGCTTGCCGTGGCAGTGCGCCCGGCTCCGCTGCGCCCACTGCAGCAGGAGCTGGTCGACCTGCAGCGACGCCTGCAGCGCCTGCGCCAGCGACGTCCGCAGCTGCTCGCCCTTCGTCAGCTGGCCGACCTTGAGGTTGCGGGTCCGGTTCAGCTGGTTCTGGCGGCGCTGGACGGCGTTCTGGAACCCCTGGACCGCGGCCGGCAGGTCCTTGCAGCGGCCCGCCCGCCCGAGCGCCCCGGCGAGGACGCGGCGCGCGTCGACGCTCGCGTCCAGCACCGCGCTCATGGCCTCGGCCTGCTGCTTCTCCGCGTCGCTGATCTTCTCCTTCTGCGCCACCGGCCGGCTGGACGACTTGGCGGCCTTCGGGGACGCCTCGTCCTTGCCGCCGGACGGCCACGCGACGAACGCGACCGCGGCGAGCGCCACCGCGACGAGGGCCGCGACACCGATCAGCAGCGGCTTGCTCGTCCCGCCGCCGGAACGCGCCCGGCCCGGCGGGTAACCACCGGGGCCGCCAGGGCCACCCGGACCGCCGGGGCCCATCTGGCCCATCGGCATGCCCTGGTTCCCTAACGGCATGCCCTGGTTCATCGGGTCGCCGTAGCCGCCGGGCTGGCCGAACCCGCCCGGCTGGCCGAACCCGCCGGGTCCGCCGGGGCCCATCGAGGGAGCGCCCATGACGGACGTGCCGCCCGGCTCCATCCGGGTCTGGTCGAACCCTCCGCCGCCGGAGCCGAAGTCCATCCTGGTCGGGCCGTCGAGCGGCGCGCCGCCCATCGGGCCCGCGCCCATGGGGCCCGCGCCCATGGGGCCCGCGCCCATGGGGCCGCCGGGGGCGATCTGCGTCGCGTCCGCGTCCGGCATCGGCGGCATGCCGAGCGGCGGCGTGCCGGCGGTCGGCAGCGGCGCGCCCCACCCCTGGTCGGCGGGCGGCTGCTGGGAACCGTAGATCTGGGTGGCCTCCGCCGCGTCCTGCGGGTCGGGCTTGCGCGGCTGGGCGAACCACGACTCCGGGACGATCGACTCGACGGGCGGCGGCTCCGCCTCAGGGGCGAGCGACCCGCCGGGGAACCCGCCGGCGGGCGGCAGCGCGGGCGCGCCGGGTGCGGCGCCCAGCGCCGGCTGCTGCCCGTTCGCCTGCGGCAGGCCGTTCGCCTGGCCGTTCGCGCCCGCCTGCTCGCCGGCCCACGCCGCCTGCGGCGGCGTGCCCGCACCGTTGACGCCGTTCACGCCGTTGACGCCGTTCACCCCGTTCGCGGGGCCGTTGCCCGCGGGGAGCGCGGGCATGCCGCCGGTGGGCGTGTAGCCCTCCTGGTCGGGGTCGAACGTCCACGTCGCGGTGGACTCGGGGTCGGCGGGCGCCGGGTCGGCGGACGCCCACGCGGGCGTCGGCGGCGGTGGCACCATCATCGTCTTCTCGCCGAGGCCCGACCTCTCGTCGAGCGCGGCGGCGGCACCGTCCTGGACGGGCGCCGGAAGCGGACCGACCGAGTACACATCGATCGGCGCGTCGCAGTTCGAACACTTGCCGAGCGTCCCGGGCGTGTGAGAACCGCACGTCGGACACTGCATCGCTCTGACCTCGCCTTGTCGCCGCTTGCCACGCCTGCGCATTCCGGCCCGCCGGCTCGGGCGGGCTGCCCTTCCCCGCAAACCGGCAGGGCTCCCGACAAAAGTAGTGGGTGATGTCGTTCTAGGGCGCGTGGATGGGAATCTGGACTCACCGCTGACGGGCTCGCACCGAATCACGACAGCTCGGTACCGGTCAAGATTGCCGCCGGTGGTTTACCGGAACGCCTGTGAGGCTGCTCACATCTTAGGGCGGACGGCCGCGCGCCGCCGGAGAACCGCCCGCACCGGCCGCCGCAACACGCCCGGCGCGCGGCGAGCGCCGCGCGCAGCGGCTAGGCTCGGAGCGGTTCAGGGCGCACTTGAACAAGACAGGCGCATCCAGAGAAGACGGAGTCCATGAGCGATCTTCCGCTGCGTTCGCAGCTGGCCGTCGCGCTCGGTCGTACGGCCGCCAAGATGTCCCGGATGGCGGGCCGCGGTGACGGCTCGGTGATCGGCGGGCGGATCGGCCTGCGCCTCGACCCCGAGCTGCTCACCAGGCTCGCCAAGGACCGCAAGCTCGTCCTCGTCAGCGCCACCAACGGCAAGACGACGACGACCCGGCTGATCACCTCGGCGATGACCCCGCTGGGCGAGGTCGCCACCAACGCGTTCGGCGCGAACATGCCCACCGGGCACGTGTCCGCGCTCGCGTCCGCGCCCACCGCCCGCTACGGCGTGCTGGAGTGTGACGAGAAGTACGTCCCGATGGTCCTGCGGGAGACCGGCGCGAACATCGTCGCGCTGATGAACCTCAGCCGCGACCAGATGGACCGCGCCGCCGAGATCTGGCTGCTCGCCGGCAAGTGGCGGCGCGCCCTGGAGGCGTCCCCGAACAGCCACGTCATCGCCAACTGCGACGACCCCCTGGTCACCTGGGGCGCGTCGTCCGCGAAGAGCGTCACGTGGGTCGCCGCGGGCCAGCACTGGCGCGAGGACTCCTGGTGCTGCCCCGAGTGCGGCGGCCCCCTCGACCGGCAGGACACCGACGAGGACAGCGACTGGGCGTGCCGGCAGTGCCACTTCCGCCGGCCCCGCCCCGACTGGGCGCTGAAGGGCGACCAGATCACCGGCCCCGACGGCCGCGCCTTCTCCCTCTCCCAGCTGTCCCTGCCCGGCCGCGCCAACCGGTCGAACGCGCTCATCGCGCTCGCGGTCGTCGCCCAGTTCGGCGTCCCGCCCGAGCAGGCGCTGCCGCTGCTGTCGCAGGTGCGGTCGGTCGCCGGCCGCTACACCACCGTCGAGCACCAGGGCCGCACGCTCCGGCTGCTGCTGTCGAAGAACCCCGCCGGCTGGCTGGAGGCGTTCGACGTCCTGCAGCCCGCGCCCGGCCCCGTCGCCCTGTCGATCAACGCGCAGGGCCCCGACGGCCGCGACACCTCCTGGCTGTGGGACGTCGACTACCGCATCCTGCGCGGCCGCCCCGTCTGGGTCGCCGGCGAGCGCCGCATCGACCTCGCCGCCCGCCTCGAGGCCGCCGACGTGCAGTTCACCCTGGTGGACGACATCGACCAGGCCGTCATGGCGGTGCCGCCCGGGCACCTGGACGTGATCGCCAACTACACCGCCTTCCAGAGCATCCGAACGAGGTACGGCCGTGTCGTCTGACCGCATCAAGATCGTCTGGATCTACCCGGACCTGCTCAGCACCTACGGCGACCAGGGCAACACCATCGTCCTGGAGCGCCGCGCGGCGCTGCGCGGCATCCCCACCGAGACCGTCAGCCTCCGCTCGGACGAGCCCGTCCCCGCCGACGGCGACATCTACCTGCTCGGCGGCGGCGAGGACCGGCCGCAGATCCTCGCCGCGCAGCGGCTGCACGGCGACGGCGGCCTCGCCCGCGCCGTGCAGTCCGGCGCCGTGGTCTTCGCGGTCTGCGCCGGCTACCAGCTGCTCGGCCACGAGTTCGGCGGCGAGGAGGGCCAGCCCGTCCGCGGCCTCGGCCTGCTCGACATCCGCTCCGGGCGCGGCGAGCAGCGCGCCGTCGGCGAGATCGTCGGGGACGTCGCGGGCGAGCTGAACGTGCCGCGCATCACCGGCTTCGAGAACCACCAGGGCGTCACGCGGCTCGGCCCGAACGCCCGCCCGTTCGCGAAGGTCGTGCACGGCATCGGCAACGGCGACGGCTACGAGGGCGCCTACGCGGGCCGCGTGCTCGGCACCTACATGCACGGCCCGGCGCTCGTCCGCAACCCGGGCCTCGCCGACCTGCTGCTGCGCTGGGCCGTCGGCCACGACCTGCAGCCGATCGACGACTCGTGGGCGGGCCGCCTCCGCGAGGAGCGCCTCGCCGCCGTCCTCGGCTGACCGGCCGGCGGCCCGCGAGTCGGGCCGGGCCGGGAAGGTGCCGGGCTGTCCGGCGGCGATCCGGTGAACGTTCGGTCAGGGGTCTGGCGGCGCGCCCGCCGCGCTGCCACCGTGGCGATCATGATCTGCTGCCGTCCCGGCCGCCGCGACCTGCTGCGCTGGAGCGCGATCGTGGCGGGGGCGGGCCTGCTGCCCGCCCTCGACCCGCCCTCCGCGCGCGCCGCCGGCACCGCCCGCCCGGTGAACCTCGAACTGGTGACGCTGACCGAGACGTCCGCCGTCCTCACCTGGTACACGGGCGTTCCCGGCACCGACGACGGGCTGGGGCGGATGCGGCCCGCCCCGTCCGACGCCGAGGTGCTCTACGGGACGCACCCGTCCCGCCTCACCCGCACGGCCCACGGGCCGTCCGGCACGCCGTACCACTACGTCGAACTCACCGATCTGGAACCGGGCCGCACCTATTACTACAAGGCGCGGTCCAACGGCGTCGCCGCCACCGCGACCGGGCTCGCGGGCGGCCAGGCGGCGGGCGTCCCGCAGGGGGACGTGTTCGCGTTCACCACGCCGCAGCCGCCGCCCGGCAGGCACCTCTTCTCCATCGCGCTCTGCAACGACCTGCACCTCGGGGAGACCGTCGCCGGGCTCATCGGGCAGCTCCCCTGGATCACGGGGATCTCGCAGGTGCCGGGCCACGCCCCCTACCCGGAGATCATGGCGAAGGCCCTGATCGCGGACGCCCGCGCGCGAGGCGCCGACCACCTGCTCGCCGCCGGGGACGTCTCCAGCGAGGCGGCCCCTGCCGACCTGCACGGCGCGAAGAGCATCCTCGACACCTTCGGCACCTATACGCAGGACTATCTCGTTACCCGCGGCAACCACGACCGCGCCCACGAAGGCGCCGCCTACTCCACCTGCACGGTCGGCCGGTACCAGGGCAACGACTGTTTCCAGGACGCCTTCTTCCCGTCCGGTCCCAGCTATTTCGCCCATGACCTGCACGGGCTCCGCGTCATCGGCCTCGACACCTATGACAAGCCCGGGAACGGCGGCGACTCCGGCGGGCTGTCGCCGGAACAGCAGTCCTGGTTCGAGGCCGAACTCAAGAAGGACCCGGACCGTCCGACGCTCGTCTTCGGGCACCACCCTCTCTTCACGGAGAACGACCCGCTGTCCGCCACCGGCGCCCATTCCCTCGACGCCGGGCAATCGCTGCGCATTCTCGGCGCCTATGCCCGCACCCCCGGAGTCTTCCTCCACCACGCCGGCCACACCCACCGGAACCAGCGGTCGGTGTTCCCGCTGGCGCCGAAGGTCGTGCAGCAGGAGGTCGGCGCCGTCAAGGAGTACCCCGGCGGCTTCACGCTGCTCCGCGTCCACAGCGGCGGCTACGCGCTGAACTTCTACAAGACCCGCAGCCCGGAGGCCCGGGCATGGAGCGAGCGGAGCCGGCAGGAACTGTCCGGGCTATGGCCGCAACTGTCCCTGGGCAACCGCGTCACCGACCGCAATTCCGTCGTTCCCCTTGACCTTTCCGGACTGGTATCCGCAGGCTGACGCGGCCTGTGGCGCGTACGTGAACGTTCGGTGACACGACTCCCGGAAAGGCGAGCCGGGCACGTACGCTGGCCGTACTGGCGACGTTTTCGGGGGATCTCGTGCCGACACGCGGTTGGCTGAGCCGGATCGACGAGGCGTCCGGCACGCTGCTGATCGGCGTCGCCATCGTGGCGGGCGCCGCGGTGGCCCTGGGATTGCTCGCCTGCGTGGTTCTGGTCTTCGCCGGAGTAGTGCACGCCCTGATTCCGTACTGGGCCTATATCCTCGCGGCGTTCGGCCTCCTGGTCGTCCTTCCGCTGACCGTCAGCGGCATCCGGAACTCCGGGCGTTCGCCGGAGCGGAAGATATCGACCGAGCTGCCGCGCCGGGGGCCCTCCGCTTCGTCTTACCTGGGGGCGTCCGGCTGGGACGCGCCGCCCAGACGCCACAGCGGAACGTCCATCGACTGGCACACCGCCACGTCCTATTCATGCCGCCGCTGCGGACACAACTGGACGTCGCACGGGCGAGGCCAGGGAAGCTGCTCGGTGGAAGGACCGCCCTACACGACGGAGACCACCGTCGGCTGGGAAGGTGACATCATCCAGACCGAGAGCGGCACCCCGTGCGGATGCAGCCGGTACGAGGGCATCGAGCCGTCATGACGTGGCTGCGGAAGATCGACGAAGCGCTGGGCCGGCTGTTCCGTGTCCTCGCGGTCGTCGTCGTGGCGGCGGGCGCGCTCGGCCTGCTCGCCTCCGTCGCCCTGATCGTGGCCGGGCTGTTCAAGATCTCCCCCTTCCTCTCGCTCGGGGCCGTCGGGGTGGTGAGCCTGCTGTTCTACCTGGCGCGCAACACGGAAGGCGGCCCCCCGACCGAACCCGGGCAGCCGGGCGACTGGTACTAGCGCTCGTCCTCGGTGCGGGAGCTTCCGCGCGCCTGATCTATTCGCGCCTGATTTCTTTGCGCCTGATCTCTTCGCGTCCGGTCTCTTCGCGCCTGATCTCCTTGTGCCTGACTCTTCGCGCCGTTTCGCAGGTCGGTCCTCCGAAGACCGGAGGAGACGACCCATGGCCTACCTGCAAGGCGGCCGCTGCCTGCTCGGAACCGGGAGCAGGCGTGCCCGGCCCGCTACCTCGGCGAGGAAGGTGGCGCCGCCTGCGTCGCCAGGGCCGCACACCTCGAGATGTGGGCGGCCCTGCGTCGCGTTGGGGCCTACGTGGGTAGGCATCCTAGGCTTTCAGACCCGCCTGCCCGGAATAGTCAACATCTGATCATCATAATCATCGTCTTCGTTGCTGGTGTGAATGGAATCTTAGATCGAACTGTTTGAATGTTGAATCGCTTTGTGTTGGGGGTGGAAGGGGACATCGCTGCGAGGTTGAATGGGTGTTCGGGTGGTGGGGTGGCGCTTGCGTACGGGGCCGCCCCTCCAAAGTCAAGGGCGCCTTCGGCGTCGCTTCGCGATGGACTTCGTCCACC
>NZ_JBEPCJ010000047.1:0-80235 GCF_040299565.1 Spirillospora sp. NPDC000708 | reverse complement strand
CGGCTGCGCATCGCGCAGATCAACGGCTGCCTCTTCTGCATGGACTGGCGGACCGAGCGGGACGGCCGGAAGGTCGAGGAGGAGTTCGCCGACGCCGTCGCCGAGTGGCGCACCACCCCGGCCTTCGACGACCGCACCCGGCTGGCCGCCGAGTACGCCGAACGCTACGCCCTCGACCACCACGGCCTCGACGACCCGTTCTGGACCCGGATGACCGCGCACTACAGCCAGGCGGAGATCGTGGAACTGAGCATGTGCATCGGCTCCTGGCTGGCGTTCGGCCGCCTCAACCACGTGCTGGGCCTCGACACGATGTGCATGCTTCCCCGCCCCTGAACGGGCCGCGCCGCTAGCCGCCCAGCTGGCGGAAGTAGCGGACCGTCAGCGGCGGATCGAGCGTGACGCCCTCCGGCCGCGACACCTTCCCGGACGACAGCGCCTCGCCCAGCGCCGTCTTCGCCTTCTCCGGATCGCCCTCGATCTCGTAGATCACGACGAAGGAGCCGCCTTCGAGGGGCTCCAGCCGCCGGGCGGAGACGAACCCGTCGACCTGCAGCATCTCGGGGATGTGCGTGTTCTCGTACCAGTCGTGGTACGCCGGGCCGTCCCGGTCGGGCGAGGGGGACGATTCGACGATCATCACGCCGCTGGGCATGTGCGCTCCGTTCGGGGGTCTGTCACGTGGGGTGCTGTCGGTCGGGTGGGATCAGGTGTTCTTGTAGACGCGGCCGTCCTTCATGACGAACCGCACGTCCTGGGTGACGGTGATGTCCTGCGAGGGGTCGCCGGGGACGGCGATGACGTCGGCGAGGAAGCCCTCCTTCAGCCGGCCGAGCTCGTCGTCCAGCTCGACCAGTTCCGCGCTGGTGACGGTCGCGGCCCGCAGCGCCTGCATCGGGGTCATGCCCCGCGCCACCAGGGCGGCGAGTTCCTTGGCGTTGTCGCCGTGCGGGACGGCCGGAGCGTCGGTCCCGCAGGCGATCCTGACGCCGGCGGCGATGGCCTTGGGCAGCATCGACCTGGCGCGCGGGAAGACCTCGGCCGCCTTCTTCCGCAGTTCCGGCGCGGCCCGCTCGATGTCCATCGCGTCCGTGAGGTAGGTCGTCGACACGAGGAAGGTGCCGTGCTCGGCCATCAGGTCGAGGGTCTCCTCGCTGGCGAGGAAGCTGTGCTCGACGCAGTCGATGCCGGCCCGGACGCACGCCCGCACCGCCCGGTCCCCCACCGCGTGCGCGGCGACGCGGACCCCGGCGCGGTGCGCCTCGTCGGCGATGGCCGCCAGCTCCTCGTCGGAGTACTGCTGGGAGCCGGGGCCGGTGCTGTGCGACATCACCCCGCCGGACGCCGACACCTTGATCACCTTGGCGCCGTGCCGGATCTGGTAGCGGACGCAGGCCCGCACCTCCCCGACGCCGTTGGCGATGCCCTCGCCGATGCTCAGCGGCATGATGCCCGGTGCGAGCCGCTGGAAGACGGTCGGGTCGAGGTGGCCGCCGTACGGGGTGACCGCATGGCCCGCCGGGACGATGCGGGGGCCGTCCACCCATCCCTGGTCGATGGCGCGCTGCACCGCGACGTCGAGGAGGTAGCCGCCCGTCTTGACCATCAGGCCGAGGTTGCGGACCGTGGTGAATCCGGCGAGCAGCGTCGCGCGGGCGTTCAGGGTCGCGCGGATCGTGCGGTAGGCCGGATCGTCCTGGACGCCGTGCATCGGCAGCGGCAGGCCCGTCGGGGTCTCGGGGCCGCCGATGAGGAAGTTCAGCTCCATGTCCATCAGGCCCGGCAGCAGCGTCAGGTCGCCGAGGTCGATCTCGGTCGCTCCGGCGGGGACCTCGGCGGGGTTCACCGCGACGATCCGGTTCCCCTCCACCACGATCACTGCGGGCGACCGGACCTCTCCCGCCTCGACGTCCGCCCAGCGCCGGGCCCTCAGGACGATGGGTGCCGTCACGGCACCGGCTCGATGACGCAGTCGAAGCTCGACGACCCGCTGTCGGGGACGCGCGGCTGGCGCCACACCTCGACGGGGAAGGACACCTGGATCATCGAGTACAGCAGGTGCAGGAGGTTCGTCGCGTCGTCGGGCAGCGCGTCGAACGGGAGCCCTTCGAGGTAGGCCATGGCCTCCTCGGCGCGGGGCACGACGGCGTCGTAGAACTCCTGCATCTCCTCCGTCGTGCTCGCCAGCCGGGTGCCGTACCTCTCCTGCTCGGTGGCCAGGCACCATTTCCCGGCGAACGGCTCCAGAGCGGCGAATTCCTCGGGCAGCAGCGCGCTCACTTGCGGGCCCCCTCGTGGTCGTCGACCCAGTCGCCGACGACCTTGTGCAGGTGGCGGCACAGGATCTCCTGGTCGTTGAGAAGGAAGCGGTCGATGTATCGGGTCTCCAGCATCATCTGCGTCGCCTCCAGGGTGTTGGAGTCCTGGAGCGCGAATTCCTTGAACGTCACCGCCGCCATTTCCTGGGCGATGCGCTCGCGGACGTTCGCCGCCGGCAGGAAGTAGACGTTGCCCTCGAAGACGTGCGTGTTGTAGGACGTCGGCCAGTAGTGGTACGTCAGGTACCAGCCCTGGCTCCAGATGAGGATCACGAAGTTCGGGAAGAGCTGGAAGGAGTCCAGCCCCCACGGGTCGCATTTCGCCGGGTTGACGCCGGCCGGCATCTCGCCGAGGTCCGCCGCGTCCCACGGGCCGAACAGCCCGCTGCGGGTCAGGATCTCCATCGGCTTGACCAGTTCGGAGTCCATCTCCCAGAAGCGGACGCCGGACGTGCTGACCATCCGGTGCGGGCCGTCGATCTGGTAGTGCGGCGCCTCGAATCCGGCCTGCTGCGCGGCCGTGGAATACTTCTCCGGCGACTGCTTCGCATGCAGGACGGGCGCGTGGTAGAACTCCGCGAACGCGTCCATGTACAGCTTCCAGTTCGCGTGGATCGTGGTGCTGTACGCGAAGCGGGCGGTCTGTTTCTCGAACGGATAGCCTTCGAGCCCGGTCACCATCGGGCCGAGGAATTCGCGGAGCGACTGCTCGGGCTCCCGGGCGAAATTGACGAAGATGAAGCCGGCCCAGACGTCGCAGTGAACCGGCGCGAGACCGTACCGGCTCTTGTCGACGTCGAAGAACTCGCCCTCCTGCTGGATGAAGGTCAGCGCGCCGTCGAGTCCGTACCGCCAGCCGTGGTACTTGCAGGTGAACTGGCGGCAGAAGCCCGCCGTGTCCTGCTTCGGGTCGTCGGACCAGACGAGCTTGTTGCCGCGGTGGCGGCAGATGTTGTGGAAGGCCCGGACCTGCCCTTCCCTGTCCCGCAGGACGATGATCGACGCGTGCGCGGCGTCGACGTCCTTGGTGAAGTAGCTGCCCTTGCGCGCGAGCTGCTCCACCCGCCCGACGTTCAGCCAGGCCCGCTTGAAGATCGCGGCCTTCTCGCGCTCGTAGAACTCCGGGGTGATCGAGTCCTCGTAGGACACCGGGTCCGTGCCGAGTTCGGGATAGTGCTCGGTCCAGCTGCCTTCCGGTGGTTTGGGGAAACGCGGCATGGTCCTCCTCCTTCGGGGGGTGCGGTCACTCGGCGGGCGGGCCGGAAGGGCCGGGGGCGGGGCCGGCGTCCGGATCGGAGCCGTTCGACGGCTCCAGGCCGACGCTGTTCAGCACCATGGCGAGGCAGACGTAGCTGCCGACGACGAAGAGCAGCTCGAGGAGCCGGCGCTCGTCGAAGCGGCCGGCGAGGCGCTCCCACAGGGCGTCGTCGATGGTGTGGCCGTCGACGAGCTGGTCGGCGGCGAGCAGAATGTCGCGGTCGCGCTCCGACCAGGTCCCGGCGCCGGCGCCGTCGCGGAGGGCGGCGATCTGCTCGGGCTCCAGGCCCGCCGCCCGCGCCATGCCGACGTGCTGCGCCCACTGGTAGCGGCAGCCGGTCCGGTGCCCGACGCGCAGGATCAGCAGCTCGCGGTCGCGGGGGTCGAGGGTGCCGTCGTCGAGGAGCGTGCCGCTGAACGCCAGCCAGGGCGCGCTCAGCCGGGGGTGCCGGGCGAACAGGCCGAGGATCGACGGCACGGGCGGCGCGTCGGCGGCGCCGGTCAGGTAGCGGTCGGCGCGCGCCATGTTGCCGCGGAGCAGCTCGCGCTCCTCCTCGGCCCACTCGGCGATCGGCAGCGGCCGCATCCGGGGCGCGGCGGCCGGCGTCACAGGACCGACCCGCCGTTGACGCCCAGGACCTGCCCGGTGATGAAGCTGGCCTCCTCGGAGGCGAGGAACGCCGCCGCCGCGGCGATGTCGTCGGGCGTGCCGAGGTGGCCGAGCGGGATCGCCGCCGCCATGGTCTCGTTGGGCGGCAGGTTCCCCTCGGCCTGGGACCGGTGCTGCATCGGCGTCTCGATCCCCGACGGCGGGATGCTGTTGACCGTGATCCCGTGCGGTGCGTAGGCGCGGGCCAGGGACTTGGTCAGCACGATCACCCCGCCCTTGGCCGCGGCGTAGTGCGCCATCTCGGGCGACCCCCGCTGGGCGCTGGACGAGGAGATGGTGACGATGCGGCCCCACCTGGCCGCGACCATGTCCGGCAGGGCCAGCTGGCAGCAGTTGAAGGTGCCGGTGAGGTTGACGGCGATGAGGCGGTCCCAGCTCTCCGGCGTGATCGCCTCGAACCGGTCGAACGCGACGAGGCCGGCGCTGGTCACGAGGATCTCCGTCGGCCCGAGCGCCGACCGGATCGCGGCGAACGCGGCGCCGAGGGCTTCGCGGTCGGTGACGTCGGCGGCGAGCCCGAGGGCCTCTCCCCCGGCCGCCCGCAGCTCCTTGGCGACGCGGTCCGCGCCGTCACCGTCGACGTCGAGCACGGCGACGCGGTGGCCCCGCCCGTGGAGGTGGCGGCAGGCGGCCTCGCCGATGCCCGACGCTCCGCCCGTGACGACGGCCACCCGGGACCGGCGTCGCTCCGTATGCGGCATCGCTCCGTCCTTCCGCTCACGCCCCTGCTCGCGGCACGGCGCTAGTCAATCGACTAACATCCTTTGGCCACATGACTAACATGGGTGCCGGGTCGAGGGCAAGACCCGGGCCGCGGCGGACCGAGGCCATACTGGAGAGGCCATCCGACGCCGAGAGGGAGGACGCGCATGCCGGCACGGCGGAGCCCCGTCGACGACTCGGCCACCCGTACCGCGCTGCTCGACGCCGCCCAGGAGCTCATGCTCGAGGAGGGCTACGCGGCCGTCACCACCCGCCGGCTCGGCGCGAAGGCGGGCCTCAACAACGCGCTGGTCTTCTACTACTTCGGGACGATGGACAACCTGTTCGTCGAGCTGTTCCGCCGCGGCGCCGAGCGGAGCCTGGAGCGGCTCCAGTGGGCGCTGCGGTCGCCCCAGCCGCTGTGGGCCCTGTGGGAGCTGACCCACGACTACTCGAGCAACGCGCTGACCATGGAGTTCATCGCGCTGGCCAACCACCGCAAGGCGATCCGCGCCGAGATCGCCGCGTACTCGCGCCGGTTCCGGACGCTCCAGCTCGACATGCTGTCGGACGTGCTCGACGGCTACGGCGTCGACCGCGACCGGTGGCCGCCCGTGACGCTGATCCTCTTCATGACCGGCATCTCCCGCTTCCTGCACATCGAGGAGGGGTTCGACCTCGACGTCGGCCACGCGGAGACGGTCGCGGTCATCGAGCGCGAGATCCGCGCGCTGGAGGGCGACCGGCGGCCGGCCGACGCCGAGTCCGCCGCCGACTGAGTCCGGCGCGCGGACCCGCGGCGTTCACCGGATCGGCTCGTCCCCGAAGACGGTCGTGCGGAGCAGTTCGCGGGGCGAGTCCGGCGGGTAGGGCGCCGCGCGGTGGACCACGCCGGTGTTGTCCCAGATGACGGTGTCCCCCACCGACCACTCGTGGCGGTAGACGCGGTCGGGCGCGGTCGTCCGGGCGAGCAGGTCCTCCAGCAGCGCCCGGCCCTCGCCGGCGTCCATCCCGACGACGTGATCGGCATGGACGCCGACGACGAGCGACCTGCGGCCGGTGCGGCGCGTCCACACCAGCGGATGGGTCGACGCCGGCCGCCTCCGCCACCGTTCGAGCTGCTCGGGCGTAGGGTCGGGGTGGACGCGGCGCTGGGACGCCTCCAGCGTGTGCACGACGCGCAGGGAGCCGAGCCGCTCCCGCTCCTCGTCGCCGAGCGCCTCGTAGGCGGCGTAGGTGCTGGCGAACTCCGTCTCCCCGCCGCCCGCGGCCACCTCCTTGGCGCTGAGGACCGTGGCCTTCTGCGGCGGCTCGCCGTGCAGCGGCGTGCAGCCGTCCATGTGCCACGCGAAGGTGGCCCTCAGGTAGTCGGCGGAGGCGTTCTTCGCCTTGTCGAGGGTCACCCGGTAGATCCCGCGGACGGGGTGGTGCCCCCGCTCGTAGTCGATCTCGCCGAGCCGCCGCGCGAAGGCGACCTGGTCCTCCGGGCCGAGGTGGAGGCCGCGGAAGACCAGGACGCCGTACCGGTCCAGCGCCGCCGTGACGGCCTCCGCCACCGCGCCGTCCCGGACCAGCCGCCCCGCGTCGACACCGCGGACCTCGGCGCCGACGGTCGCGGCGAGAGGGACGCAGCCGATCGTCGTCGTCACGGGGTGGGCTCCAGGTGGCGGTCGAAGTAGGCGGTGCCGGAGTCGATGACCTTGGGCTGCTGCCACACCTCGACGGGCAGCGAGACCATGATCAGCGAGTAGACGAGGCGGAGCAGGTTCAGCTCCCGCTCGGGCAGCTCGTGCAGCGAGAACTTGTCCAGGTGCGCCATGGCGTCGCGGACGCGGGGGTACATCGCGTCGTAGAACGCCTGCATCTCCGTCATCGTGCTGTTCAGCCGCTCGGCGTACCGGGCCGCCTCGGTCGCGATGCACCATTTGGCGGCGAAGGGCTCGCAGTCGGCGAACTCGTCCGGAAGCATCGTGTCGCTCACGCCGGCACCCTCTTCCCGTCCCGCAGGTACGACCGCACCCAGTCGTCGACGACCTTGTGCAGGTGCCGGACCGTCACCTCCTGGTCGCACAGCGGGTACCGGTCGATCACCCGCGACTCCAGGCCCATCTGGGTGCCGTCGAGGGTGCCCGCGTCCTGGAGGCCGGCCTCCTTGG
The DNA here is from genome assembly GCF_040299565.1 of Spirillospora sp. NPDC000708. Lineage (NCBI taxonomy): Bacteria > Bacillati > Actinomycetota > Actinomycetes > Streptosporangiales > Thermomonosporaceae > Spirillospora > Spirillospora sp. NPDC000708. The sequence continues at coordinate 73,132 of NZ_JBEPCJ010000047.1, read as the reverse complement.
ACACGACCGCGGTGACCTCGTGCCGGATCCGCTCGCTCGCGTTCCGCGACGGCGGGAAGTAGTACGACATCTCCCATTGGTGCGTGTTGTGGGACGTCGGCCAGTACTGGTACGTGAGGTACCAGCCCCGCTCGTAGACCAGGATCACGAAGTTGGGGAAGATCTGGAAGTTCGAGATCGACCAGGGGTCGAGCCCGCCGGGGTTGAGCCCCGCCGGCAGGTTCGCGGGGTCGAGCTCGGGGAGGTCCGGACGCTCCCACGGGCCCATGAGACCGGACTCGGTGACGTGCTCGATCGGGTACATCTGGTCCGGCGGCGTCATGTGCCGGGGCACGCCCTTCCAGCCGCCGGTGCTGACCAGCCGGTGCGGCCCGTCCATCTGGAAGTGCGGGACCTTGAAGCCGGTCTGGAAGCTCCGCAGCGCCGGGACCTGCTGCTGCGAATGCAGGATCGGCGCGTGGTAGTACTCCTGGAACGCGTCGAGGAAGATCTTCCAGTTGCTCAGGAGGTTCGCCTTGAACGCGTACCGCTCGGTGAGCAGGTGGAACGGATACCCTTCGAGGCCGCGCACCATCGGCCCTAGGAATTCCAGCAGCGACTGGCTCGGCTCGTCGGCCAGATTGACGAAGACGAACCCTTCCCAGACCTCGCAGTGCACCGCGGCGAGCGGGAATTCGGCCTTATCGAAGTCGAAGTACTCCTCCTCCTGCAGGACGAACTTCAGCGAGCCGTCCAGGCCGTACCGCCAGCCGTGGTACTTGCACATGAACTCGCGGCACACGCCCTTGGTCTCGTCCCGCGGCGTCTCGCCCCACAGCAGCTTGTTGCCGCGGTGGCGGCACACGTTGTGGAAGGCGCGGACCCTGCCGTCGAGGCCGCGCGTGACGATGAGCGAGGTCTTGGCGACGTCGAGGTCCTTGGTGAAGAAGCTGCCCTTGCGGGGCAGCTGCTCGACCCGGCCGACGTTGAGCCACGCCCGCCGGAAGATCGCCTCGCGTTCCAGCTCGTAGAACTCCGGCGAGATCGAGTCCTCGTACGACACGAGGCGGGTGCCCATCTCCGGAACCCGCCCGGTCCAGCTGGCCTCCGCCGGTTTCCCGGAGCGCGCCATGGCCGATCCTCCCGTTCTGAGTCCGTGCCCGATGACATCTGGTCACGATGTTCATCGACTGACTAACATGACCTGGATAACACGACACGGACCGGAGCCGCAAGGGCGCGTTTCCGGAAGAGGAGCGTCCATGGACGAGCGGAAAGAGCTGTTCATCGGGGGCGACTGGACCGCCCCGAGCACCGCCCGGCACATCGAGGTGATCTCCCCGCACACCGGGCGCCCGCTGGCCCGCGTCGCCGCGGCGGGCGTCGCCGACGTCGACCGCGCCGTCGCGGCGGCACGGCGCGCGTTCGACGAGGGACCGTGGCCGCGCAGCGAGCCGGCGGAGCGCGTCGAGACCGTCCGCAAGCTGGCCCGGCTCTACGGCGAGCGCCGCGACGAGATGGCCGATCTCATCACCGCGGAGCTGGGCGCCCCGATCTCCTTCGCCCGGCGCGCGCAGGTCGCGCTCCCCTGGTCGATGATGGGCGCGCTCGCCGACATCGCCGAGAAGCATCCGTGGCAGGAGAACCGGCCCGGCGTGTACGGGCAGGACATCGTGCTGCGGCGGGAGCCCATCGGCGTCGTCGCCGCGGTGGTCCCGTGGAACATGCCGCAGTTCCTGACGGTGGCCAAGCTCGTCCCGGCGCTGCTCGCGGGCTGCACCGCCGTCCTCAAGCCGGCTCCGGAGTCACCGCTCGACGCGCTGCTGCTCGCCGAGCTGATCGAGGAGGCCGGCGTCCCGCCGGGCGTCGTGAGCGTCCTGCCCGCCGACCGCGACACGAGCGCGTACCTCGTCGCCCACCCGGGCGTCGACAAGGTCTCCTTCACCGGGTCGACCGCGGCGGGCCGGCAGGTCGCGGCGGCGTGCGCGGCCAACCTCACCAGGGTCGGCCTCGAGCTCGGCGGGAAGTCGGCGGCCATCGCGCTGGAGGACGCCGACCCCGCGGCGGTCGCCACCGCCGTCCGCTTCTCGGGCATGGGCATGGCCGGCCAGATCTGCAACGCCCTCACCCGCGTCCTCGTGCCCGCGGACCGCGCCGGCGAGCACGCCGAGGCGCTCGCGGCGACGCTGTCGGCCATCCGGATCAGCGATCCCGCCGACCCGCGGACCGAGATGGGACCGCTCGTGTCCGCGCGGCAGCAGCGGCGGGTGCGGCACTACATCGACACCGGCGTCCGCGAAGGCGCCCGGCTCGTCACCGGCGGCACGGGCATGCCGGAGGGCGTGCGGCACGGATGGTACGTGCGGCCGACCGTGTTCGGCGGCGTCGAGCCGTCGATGACGATCGCCCGCGAGGAGATCTTCGGCCCGGTGATCGCCGTGATCGCTTACCGGGACGAGGACGAGGCCGTCCGCATCGCCAACGACTCGGAGTACGGCCTGGCCGGCTCGGTGTTCACGGCCGACGTCGAGCGCGGGCTCGGCGTGGCCGCCCGGGTGCGCACCGGCACGTTCGGCGTGAACCAGGGGTACTCGATGGACCCGGCGGCGCCCTTCGGCGGCGTCAAGGCCAGCGGGTACGGCCGCGAACTCGGCCGCGAGGGGCTCGACGGCTACCTCGACGTCAAATCGATCTCGATCGCGTCCCCGTGAGCGCGGGCCCGGCCCGCACTCACGCGGGTCAGGGCAGCTTGATGAAGGACACGTACATCTCGAGGACCGGCCGGTACAGGTCGACGTCGTCCAGCCGGCTGCCCAGCACCACGGAGTCGCTGGTGGCGATGAGCACCTGCGCGAACGTCAGCGCTGGGATCAGCAGCTTCCCGCCGATGCGGTCGATGCCCTCCATGATGGACTCCGCCAGCGCCTCGGCCACCTCCAGCCTCTTCGCCTCCACCCGCTGCCTCGCCTCGGGGTTGCGGAGCAGGTAGAGGGTGAACTCGTGGCCCAGTGCGGCGTGCTCGGCGCCGCGCTCCCGGCTGAGCTCGCGCCACCGCCGGGCCACCTCGTCGAGTTCGCGGGCCCCCACTTCGGTCATCACCGAGATCACTTCGGCGAAGTCGTCGAAATAGCGGCGCCAGTGCCGGTCGCTGACCGCCAGGAAAAGGTCTTCTTTCGTGCCGAAGTGCTTGTAGATGGCGCCTTTCGTAAAGCCGGCGGCATAAGCGATGTCGTCGAGCGTCGCCTGGGTGAAACCCTTTTCGGCGAACACCTCCTCCGCCGCGTCCACTAGCAGCGAACGGGTGTGGTCGCGGCGCCGCTCCCTCGTCCAACGCTCCACCATGCCGTCGATTATGCCAGGTCCGGCGGGCCGTCCGGCGTCGCTCCGGCGGCGGTGGACCCGGCGGCGGGCATCACTTCGGCGCGGCGAGCCGCTGGAGCGCGCCGAGGAACAACTCGTCCATTCGGGGGCTCAGCTCGGCGAGTGTCGCGGCGCTCGCGTGGCTCGCCGGGCCGAAGACGCGTTCGAGCGCGTCGGCGGTCGTGGCGGCGCCTATGGAGAGGCAGAGGCACGCCACGCCGTCGGCGTGGAGTTCTTCGATGGCTTTGCGGACATCGGCCTCCGCGTACCGTCCTTCATAGCCATTGTCGTAGGGAAAACCGTCCGAAAGGACGACCAGCAGGCGATGGGGCGTACCGGCTTCGGTTCTGAGGATCTCGCCTGCGCCCCGGATTCCGGCGCCGAGACGCGTATAGCCGGACGGTTGGAGCTGGTTGAGCCGGGCACGTCCGACCGCGTCGAAACGCTGCCCGAACGCCTTGACGGCAGGCAGGTGGACGGCGTGCCGCCCATGCGATCTGAAGGCATGGACGGCGACACGGTCGCCGAGCTCCTCGAGCGTCGCCGCCAGCGTCGCGGCCGCGCGCCGCTGGTGGTCGTGGACGGCGCGGCCGCGCGGGTCGGCGTCGGTCGCGGATCCGGAGGCGTCGAGCAGGACCAGGACGCCGAGATCCCGCGCGATCTTCCGTCGGTCCAGGTAGACGTGCTCGGGCGGCGAGTGGCCGGAGCGCACGTCCACGAGGAGATCGACGAGCGCCTCGAGGTCGATCTCGTCGCCGTCGCGGCGGCGGCGCAGGATCCTTGGGCCGAGACCCACGCGAAACAGCCGCCGCCGAAGCACGTCGTCGCGCGGGACCGCCGCGGCGGAGAGGTCGGCATCGGCGGTCAGGGGGAAGCCGATGACCCGGCACCAGCCGGGACGGTACCGGCCGGCGTGCACGTCCCATTCCGGATGCAGGGCTCCGCCGACGCCCAGGGCGGCGCCGGGCCGGTCGTCGCCGGTGAAACGGATCCGCGCGGGAAGCGGGCGGGCGTGCCGTCCGGCCTGGTCCGTCCGCCGGACCGAGCGGACCCTCGCCTCCGTTCCGGCGGCGCCGTCCCCTCGCGTCCGCGATCCGCCGAGCAGTTTCCGGAAATAGTCCGTGAGGGCCCGCGAGGAGATCAGCGGATTCTCGAACAGTTTCAGGATCCTGCTTTCCCGGGGCTGCTCCTGATCGCCGTCGTCATCGGCCTCAGGCAGGTCGATGGGATGGAATTCCAGGCGCACCTCTTTGTCGGCGGCCCGCGCACCGGGACCGGCGGGGGCGGCCAGCAACCGGGACGGTCTGATGACGCCGAACCATTCCGGCGGGGCGGGCACCGCCGCCCGCCCCTTCGCCGATTCGAGCGACTCCTGGGCGTTCGCGGTGCCCGGCTCCCCGCCGAGACCGAGACCGGCGGCGGCCGGATACCGTTCCGCCAGGTCGGCGAGCACCCGGCGGCCTTCGAGCGCCAGGTACCGGCGCGCCGTGGCGGGACGCGCCCAGAGAGCCTTGATCCACCGCTGGTCCAGGCTCCCCGCGCCGAGCAGAGCGCTCTGGATCAGCACCTCGCGGCGCTGCCGAGCGGCGGAACCGCCCGCGGAGACGAAGACGACCCGGCCGTCGGTATGGGCGGCCTCACCGGCCGCCGCCTCGGCGACCTCGACGGCCCTGCCGGCGATGGACGCGGCGAGGAACCGGAACCGCTGGGGGCCGCCCGGATCGGACGCCGTCATGCCCGCGGCAGGACGGCGTCGGCCAGCTCGCCCAGCGCGCGGACGACGTCCGGGTCGTCGGAGAGGGCTTGGACGATGGCGGACCGGGCGGCGGTCCGCAGGCTCAGTCCCTGCGCGACCAGGCTGCCGGCGAGGATCAGCATCCGCGTGGAGGACGCCTCGCGCAGCGGCGAACCGTCCAGGTCCCGGATGGCGTTGCCGAGCCGGACCAGGGCCTCCGCGGTCTCGGCGCCGATCCCGGCCTCCCGGGCGACGATCCGCGTCTCGGCCTCGGCGGGCGGGAAGCCGAGCTCGATCGCGACGAACCGCTGCCGGGTCGACTCCTTGATGTTCTTCAGGACGCTCTGGTAGCCAGGGTTGTACGAGATCACGAGCTGGAACCCGGGCGCCGCCCGCAGGGTCGTGCCGAGCCGGTCGATGGCCAGCTCGCGGCGGTGGTCGGCGAGCGGGTGGATGACCACGACGGTGTCCTGGCGCGCCTCCACGACCTCGTCGAGGTAGCAGATCGCGCCCTCGCGCACGGCGCGGGTCAGGGGCCCGTCCACCCAGACCGTCTCCCCGCCCTTGAGCAGGAACCGGCCCACCAGGTCCGCCGACGTCATGTCCTCGTGGCCCGCGACGGTGATCAGCTCGCGGCCGAGCTCGTGCGCCATGGCCTGCACGAAGCGGGTCTTCCCGCATCCCGTCGGCCCCTTCAGCAGCACCGGGAGCCCGCCGCGGGCGGCCGCGCGGAACACCTCCTCCTCGTCCCCAACCGCCCGGTAGAACGGCGCCTCCGGCGCGGGCTGGACGGCGACGGAATTGTCGGTCAGCATCTCAGTGCCCCCTGTCAAAGGGAACGATCGTCGGGAGCTTCCGGTCCTTCGGCGGGACGACCTTGCCGTCCGGGCCGATGGTGGCGGAGCCGTCGCGTGTCGTCGGCAGGGCGGGGTCGGGGCACAGCCGGCCCGTCCCGTCGCCGCAGATTCCCGACATGAAGTACGAGCGCTTCTGGATGTCCTTCGGCCACGGATCGGCGTGCATGGCGAACCATTGCACCGGGACGTTGTAGAACACGAAGAAGAACGCGCTGCACGCCGCGAATATCGCCAGGAAGCGCGTGAACTGCTGTCGCGTCGGGCCGCCTCGGACGCGGTCGAGTCCCCGCTCCACGAACGTCCGGCCGCGGTCGTCGGTGAAGTAGCGCAATGCGCACAGGCCGGCCTGAACGCCGCCCCACATGAGCCCTTCGTAGATCGGCCATTGGTAGTAGTGGCCGGCGTTGATGCTCAGGGACCTGATCGCGCCGGGATAGGTGAAGAGCCCCATCGGCATGAGGAACAGGCCCTCCATGACGAGGTCGAAGAAGAACGACCATGCCACCAGGACGCCGATGAGCCCGACGTTGCTGATGCCCGGCCATCGCGCCTTGACCCTGCGCATCACCCAGCAGCCGAGAATGGTGCACAGCAGCACCCCGTAGGAGTAGCCCGGCGCGTTCATCAGCAGCGGCTCGGCCAGCATGTGGCCCGGTTCGCCGAATGACTGCCAGCCCGGGATGTCCAGTGTCCAGGAGCCCATGTTCCAGAGCCAGCTGTTGTAGGTACACCAGGTGTTGAAGTAGTCCAGGAGCGGATCCTGGAAGAACAGCAGGCCGCAGGACACCAGCAGCATCCCGTCGAGCGTGATCCGCCGTTCCCGCCGCCAGGGCCTGACGATGAAGAAGTACACGCCGACCGGCAGGCCGAGCAGCGTCACGCCCGTCCAGGTGATGAGGACCGCCTTCATCAGCGCCGGCGGATCGCTCGGCCCGGTGGGCACCCGTTCGAAATGGGATCCGGTGATCCACCGGATCCACACGTAGAGCTGGAAGACCAGGATCGCGCCGCCGATGACGGCCCAGATGCGCACGGGCTTGGACGGCGACCGGACCTGCGCACCGAGCGAGGCCGTGTCGAGGGATTCGGTGATGGCGGGCGCGTGCGTCTTTTCCGACTGTCCGCTCACGAGACTCTCCTTCTGAGTCGCCGCAGGTCGCCGGACGGGAACGGGCATCGCCGCCCACCATTCGGCATCCTGTCGACCACAAAGATACTCACGAGAATCTTTTAGGGGAAGTGGTATCTGAGATCGAGTTCGGGGACGCACCTGCGGACGTACTCGCCCCTCGGATCGAAGCGCGACGCCTGGCGCAGCGGGTTCATGGCCTGCCCCGGCCGCGTGCTGTCGCCGGTCCACCGTTCCACGGCCGCGTCTTCGGCGGTATGTGCCGGGGCATCGCCCGCGCCGCGGAACGCGGTGATCACGCGGCGCCGGGTGCGCACGCGAAGAGGCGGCACGGCGACCGCGCGCCGCGGTGACCTGGGACAGCGTTCCCGCTGCAGGGCATCGGGCTCGGGGTCACTGCGCCGGAGCCGCTCTGCGCAGGACGTTGGCGGCGTGGCGGAGGTGGGCCGCGTCGACGAGGCGTCCGTCGCGGCCGATGGCGCCGGTGCCGCCGGCGGCGCTCTGGTAGGCCTCCGTCACCTCCTTGGCCTGCACGATCTCCTCGGCGGTCGGGGTGAAGCCGTCGTGGGCGGTCGCGATCTGGCCGGGGTGGATGGCCCACTTGCCGTCGAAGCCGAGCAGGGCGGCGTGGGCGGCGGCCCTGCGGTAGCCGTCGGGGTCCCGGTACGGGGGGTACGGCGCGTCGATGGCGTCGATGCCGGCCGTGCGGGCGGCGGTGAGGACCTGGACGCGAGCGTGGTGCCAGAAGTCGCCCGGGTAGTCGCCGAGCGGGTCGAAGTTGCCGTCGACCCGGGAGCGCAGCGAGGCGGACAGGTCCCCGGCGCCGAAGATGACGGCTTCGAGCCGGTCGCTCGCTCGGGCGATCTCGACGGCGTTCGCCAGGCCCTCGGCCTCCTCGATGAGGACTTCGATCCCGGTCCGCTTCCGCAGGGCGAGTTTGTGTTCGAGCTGGGTGAGCAGGACGTCGAGCCACCACACGTCGCGGGCGGTGCAGGCCTTGGGCAGGATGATCACGTCGAGCGCCTCGCGCGCTCCGGTGACGACCTCGATGACGTCGTCGTGGCACCGGGGCGTGTCGAGGCCGTTGACGCGGACGGCGCGCACGGTGCGTCCCCAGTCCAGCCCGGTCAGCGCGGTGATGGCGATGCATCGCGCCCGTTCCTTCGCCGCCGGGGCGCAGGCGTCCTCCAGGTCGAGGAAGACCAGGTCGGCGCCCGACCGGGCCGCCTTCTCGCACATGTGCTCGTCGCCGGCCGGCGTCGCCAGCTCGGACCTGCGGGCTCTCGGCTCCGGCATCAGATGACTCCTTGTTCGCGCAGGCTCTCGATCTCGGCGGGGTCGAGTCCGAGCAGGTCGCGGTAGACGCGGCCGTTGTCGGCACCGAGGGGCGGCCGAGGTGGCCGATGCGTCCCGGCGTGGCGCTGAGTCTCGGCACCGGGGCCTGGACGGTCACGCGGCCGAGGTCGGGGTCGTCCATGGCCTGGAAGGCGCCGCGGGCGCGCAGGTGCTCGTCGGCCAGCAGGGCGGGCGCGTCGTAGACGGGTGCCGCGGTCCCCTGGGGATAACCCAGTACAACTTGAAGTGGCAGCTCAAGGCCTTGAAGGCCCTTCAGCGTAAGCTCCCCAGCCTGTCCGCTCCGAAGCGACCGCCACGCAAAAGCGCTCCCAATCGGGCCAGCCAGCTCAAGGATGAAGAGGCGCGTGAAGTGGTCGCCGCCTACGAAGCTGGTGCCACGGTCTACCAAATCGGCCAGCGTTTCGGCATCGGACGCCAGACCGTCAGCAAGATCCTCAAGCGCCGGGGCGTCCAGATGCGCCGCACCGGCCTGTCGCACGAGCAGACCGCCGAAGCTGCCCAACTCTACGAGGACGGCTGGTCGCTCGCGCGCATCGGCAAGCATCTGGCCGTCAGCCCGGAGACTGTAAGACTCCGCCTGCTTGAGGAGGGCACCCATCTGCGGCCCCGACCCGGCAAAGGCTAGAGTGCCGCACCACAAAAGGGTAGTCATACCTAACCTGCCCCTTGAGTAGCCGATCTTGCTCAAGATCAAAATTTCACTCGTGCGACTTGGAGGAATCGGTTTCCGAAGTAGGCCGAGAGTATGACATCCTGCAATGTTGGCCCACAACCGAGGGGGAGAAAGGGTGCCCAACGACGACTTCCAGGAGCTGCTCGCGGTGATGCCGGACATCGCCGAGGCAGTCAACGCCTTCAACTCTGAGGCTGCTCAGGTCACGGCGCTGAAGGCGCTCATCCAGACAGCACGCAACGGCTCGGACCGGCCCTCGCTCACGACGACCACACCAGTCGCACCGCCGAACCTCTCTCCGGAACGCCCGTCGGCTCAGCGGGAGATCGAGGCATCATCCACTGTTCCGGTCCTGCCCCCGGCTCCTAGTGGGGACGAGGACTCCAGGGTCGGGCCGGCAGCGAGGAAGCCGCGCAAGTCTTCGGCGAAGAAGAACATCACCGTCGTCCGCGGGCTGAACTTCGCCCCCGACGGCAAGCAGTCGCTCACCGACATCGTCGCTCAGAAGCAGCCGCGCACGGTCTTCGAGAAAAACCTGGTCGCCTGCTACTACCTTCAGCACATCATGGACCTCGAGGGCATCACCGTCGGGCACGTGCTGGCGGTCTATCAGGCATGTTCGTGGGTTTCCCCCTCCAGCCCTGACGTGTCTCTACGGAAGACTGCTTCTACCTGCGGCTGGATCGACACGCGCAATTCAAAGGACATCAAGGTCCTCTGGGCTGGCGAGAACCACCTCGAATCGAAGATGCCTACTCCCGACCCCAAGAAGGGTAAGAAGTAGTGACGCTAGACCCGTCGACCGCGCTCGGCCACCTCCCCAAGACGCTGCGGGACGAACTCGTCGAAGAGTTCGGCAAGATCACTCGGAACTACCGCGAGCGTCGCTGGGAGGCGGCCGAGCTTGACGGTGGCCGCTTCTGCGAGATCGTCTACACGATCCTTGCCGGCTATTTGGACGGAGACGTCTACCCCGCGAAGGCAAGTAAGCCCAATCGTTTCAAGGACGCTTGCGACACCCTAGCACAAAAGCCCCGTACCTACGCCGATTCTGCGCGGCTCATCATTCCCCATGTCCTCGTGGGTCTGTACGACGTCCGTAACCGCCGTGGGGTTGGGCACGTCGGTGGTGACGTAAACGCCAACCACATGGACGCCACGTTCGTCCTGCACACCACACAGTGGGTTATGGCCGAACTTGTACGCATGTTCCACAGCACGGACATCACGACCGCGACGACCGTCGTGGACGCGCTGGTCGATCGGACCATGCCCCTGCTCTGGCAAGTCGGCGGCGTCACCCGGATTCTAGACCCAGCCATGTCCCTGGCGGACGGAACCCTGCTCCTCCTCCATGCCTCGCCCCAGGGGCTTACCGACAAGTCGCTGGCCGGAAGCCTCGAACAGGATCGTCTATCCAACTACAAGCGCGTGCTCCTAAAGCTTCACCAAAGTAGGCGCATCGAGTACAACGGCAAGACAGGCGCTGCGATAATTTCTCCCCTCGGCGTGCAGGAAGTCGAGGAACGAATCCTCAATCAAAATTAATCGCCCGGACTCTCATAGAAATACCCAAGGTTGTCCGGCTAGTGAAATCCACAGGACAACCAGCACCGCGTGCGCTAAAATATGCCGCATGGCCGTAGTCGTTGAACCAGTCCTCACATCCGAGAAGCTCCTCTCACTACTAGCCGAGGGCCATGAGCAAACTGGATTGGATTACAAGAGCCAACTTGACCTTCAAGACAAAGCTGATCTAGTTGAGCTGGCTAAAGACGTAGCTGCCATGCAGAGCGAACAGTCAGGCGGCTACATTGTCATCGGCGCAGACGACCACGGTAAAGTCATGCCCGGTCTCACGGATCAACAGGCCAAACTGTTCGACGAAGCCGCACTTCGCGGCATGTTGAAAAAATACATGGCGGAGCCTTTCGAAATACACTCCACCAAGCACGTACTTGAGGGAAACATCGTTATCCTCCTCTACGTCGCACCGCATCCGAACGGATGGTGTGTCTTTACGAGACAAGGTGTTTACGAGCAAGAGCATCCGCCAGGATCGGAAAAGAAGAGGTCAGTAACCAAATTCAGTCCCGGCGATGTATTTGTGCGACATGGCACGGCCAGCGAACGCTGGAACTACTCCGACCAAGAGCGATTGCTACGCCAGATTATCGCCCGCCGTAAAGAAGCTTGGCGCGCTGAGATCCGAGACGAATTCACTGGCATGTTGCAGATCGGGCGAAGCGCTCAAAGCTTGGAGCAAATGCCGACGTCCGCCCTTACATGGAAGCTGGACGCCGAAGGCTTCGACCAGTTCATTACAGAGCTAATGCGGCGCGACGATGGAATCCCGATTCGTAAGCTTCTTCTGCAAGCACCAGCAGAGGCGTCCCACCTCCTGGCTTCGTCGGAGTCAGACGACCTCTCAACGCTCCTCGACCGAGTAACCAGTATTGGCGGGCTGTCACTCACCTATGATCAAACCCAGTGGTTCGGCAGGACAGTCGACTGCCTGGTGAGGCTTTACGAACTGGGGTTCGTTCCTGAAGGTTACGACCGAACAGACATGCAAGTCGGTCCCTACTGGCTCCAAGTCATCGTTCGCGTCTACGCGCTTGGTGGCTTGGCCGTTAGAATGAAAAAATGGTCCGCGATCAAAACACTGGCAGATCGAGCGCCTGAGGCGCACGACTTCTCTCGCCACTACGGAAGTTGGCTACGCCACGCAGTGACCAAAGCTGCACGCGCCGACATGTTCGCCGACCCAACGAATGACGACCTTCTGGCACGCGCCCGCACGGTTGCGCAGAGAGTCCAAGCTACGAGGCTCGATGTCGCAGCGAACGACGAACGAATCCTCAGTAGCTTGTGTCAGTTTGATGCTTACGGGGCCCTCGTTGTGATCGGCGAGAGGCATGATAGTCACGCGTCGTTGTACTATCCAAACTTCGCTCGATACTATGCTCAGCGCACACTGCCAGCCTTCAAGCAGATGGTCACGAACCAAGAAGTCCGCAGGCAGCTATTCGAAGGCGACGACGCACTACTGGCGCTCGCGCTAGCTGATATAGAGCGGATGGCCCAGCAGGAGAGCTTCCGGTTCAACGGTTTTGATGGGATTGATGACGACCGCGTGAAGCAGTTCATCACTGCTAATCTTCCCACCGAGCCAAGTCGCTAGCGCCGACGGAATCGAATAGCGACATCCTTTTCTTGCCTCACTGTGTAATAATATACAGTGGGAATGCTTGCATGTAGCGCCGCGCATTGCGAGCTAAGGCGGTCAGAGGAATTCACCCCCTCCCGCTTTTTCGGGGGCGTGTCGGCCGCATCGTGGCTTGTGACGCTGTTGTGTAGTTTTCAGCTTCTCATCTACGGTGCCGGTCTTCGGGATGCCACTAACCTAAACAGGAGACCGCCCGCAATGCCCGAGGCAGCACATCCCGGCGACGCCGTCGGCCAGCATGAACGGCGGCAGCGTCGGCGGACCGTCGGCCGGGCCGGTGACGTGGGCGAAGCCGCTCATCGCCTCGGCGAGCGTGCCATATCCGGGACGGTCGCTCTTGGGGCCGCCGCGTCCGTAGCCGGTGATGTGCGCGACCACCACGCGCGGGTGCGCGGCTTGGACCGCGTCGTAGTCGATCCCCCAGCGCTTCAGGGCGCTCGGGCGGTTGCCGACCACGAGCACGTCGCTGACGTCGAGCAGGCGATGCAGCAACCGCTGACCGGCGGGAGTGCGCAGGTCGAGGCGTTCATCGCCGAGCACGAGCCGCTCCTCCACCGCGTGGAGCACGGCCAGGTCGGGACCGCGGAGGCGCTCGCGGCCCGGACGGACGTCAAGGACGCCTGGCGCGAGCTGGTCAGCCTCGACCCGGAGCTGCCGGAGGGCCTGCTGCCCGCTCCCTGGCCCGGCCGGCAGGCGCGGGGGCTGTTCGCGGGCGTCTACGACGGGCTCGGGCCGCTGGCGGAGGCGCGCGTCCGCCAGATCATCGCCAGGCACGACCCGGCACTCGCCCGGATGACGCGGCACCGCACCACCACGAGCGCGCCGCCGGACCTGACGCAAGGAAGCACACCATGACGGACAACGCAGGACGGCTCGCCGGCAAGGTCGCCGTGATCACCGGCGCGGGGTCGGGGATCGGGCGGTCGATGGCGGTCCTGTTCGCGGAGCACGGCGCGAAAGTCGTGTGCGCGGACCGCAGCGGCCAGCAGGACGACGTCGCCGCGGAGATCGGCGACGCCGCCATCGCGGTACACGCCGACGTGTCCGCCGCCGCCGACGTGCGCGCCATGATCGAGGCGGCGGAACGCCGTTTCGGGCGGCTCGACGTGCTGTGCAACAACGCCGGCTTCGGCGGCCCCCGCAAGCCCATCACCGAGCAGGAGGAGAGCACCTTCGACGACGTCATCGCGGTGAACCTCAAGGGCGTCTTCCTCGGCATGAAGTACGGGATCGCCGCGATGCTGCGCACCGGCGGCGGCTCCGTCGTGAACACCGCGTCCTCCGCCGGGCTCGTCGGGTGGAAGGAGCACTCGGTGTACGCGGCGGCCAAGGGCGGCGTCGTCCAGATGACCAAGAGCGCCGCGCTCGACTACGCCGAGCAGGGCGTGCGGGTCAACGCGATCTGCCCCGGCATGACGTGGACGGGGCTCGCGGGCGCGTCGGAGGACAGGCCGGAGCCGCCGCCGGACATGCCGATGCGCGTCCAGCCGATGAACCGGTGGGGGCTGCCGTCCGAACTCGCCGCCGCCGCGCTCTTCCTCGCCGGCGACGAGTCGTCGTTCGTCACCGGCGCCGCCCTCCCCGTGGACGGAGGTTACGTGGCCCGGTGACGGCGGCCCGGCGCTATCGTCGGGATCATGCGCGGACGCAGCGGCGACGCAGGAAGCCGGCGCCGGTGAGCGGCACGCCACCGGACGCGGGCGCCGCGTCGGCGTGGGCCGGGAGCGGCGCGATGGCGCTGTCGGGCCGCCCGGACGGCCCGCCGCTACTGCCGCCCGGACGGGCCGCGGCCGTGGCCCGGGATCTGGCCGAGCGGTTCGCCTCGTCCACGGGCGCTCCGCGCCTGGACGGGGCGCGGCTGCTGGCCGAGCGCGCCGCGTTCACCGGCCATGGCCGGCGCGGACGGATGTCGCCGGGCGGCGCGAGCCGGCTGCTCCCCACCACGGACGGCTGGGCCGCGGTATCCTGCGCCCGCCCCGACGACCCGGCGCTCCTCGGCGCGCTCGCCAGTACCGACATCGGCGACGATCCGTGGCCGGCGGTCGCGTCGTGGCTCCGCGAGCACACCGGCGCCGACCTCGCCGAGCGCGCCGAGCTCCTCGGCATCGCCGCCGGACTAGTGCGCACGCCCGCGCCGCCCGCGCGCGTCCCGGTCCCGGCGTCGCCCCGCCCGGTGAAGGACGCGCTGGTCGTCGACTTCAGCGCGCTGTGGGCGGGGCCGCTCTGCGCGCATCTCCTCGGCCTGGCCGGAGCACGCGTCGTCAAGGTCGAGACGCCTACCCGACCGGACGGGGCGCGGCACGGCGACCCCGGCTTCTACCGGCTCCTGCACGCGGGCCACAGCTCCGTCGTGCTGGACCCGGCGACCGCGACGGGCCGCCGGGCGATGGCGGCGCTGGTGGACGCGGCGGACATCGTCATCGAGGCGTCCCGCCCGCGCGCCCTTGCCCGGTTCGGGCTGGACGCGGGCGCCGCGGTCGCCGCCGGGACGACCTGGGTCTCGATCACCGCGAACGGCCGCGCGTCCGAGCGCATCGGCTTCGGCGACGACGTGGCGGCGGGCGCCGGGCTGGTCTGCCGCGATCCGGACCTGTCTCCCGTGTTCTGCGGCGACGCCGTCGCCGACCCGCTGACGGGGCTCACCGCGGCCGTACTGGCGGCCACCGCGCCGCCGGGGCGCGGCGTCCTCTGGGACGTGTCGATGACCGACGTCGTCGCGGCGACCCTCGATCCGGGCCCGCCGGTGCCCAGCGTGCCGGCGCTCCGCCGCGGCGACGGGTGGGCCGTCGAGACCGGGGGCGGTCTCGTCCCGGTCTCGTCCCCGGTCCGCCGCGAGCCGGACGGTGACGCGTCGGCCTCGGGCGCCGACACCGCCGAAGTGCTGCGCAAACTCGGGATCCCCGTCCCATGAGGCCATGGACGCGACCGTGAGCGGGCTGCTGTTCCGCGACGCCGAGATCGGCGGACGCAGGCGAGCGCACGTCCGCGTCGTGGGCCAGCGGATCACCGAGGTCGGCCCCGACCTGACGCCCACCACGGCGGATGAGGTCGTCGAGTGCCGCAGTGGCGCGCTGCTCCCGGGTCTGTGGGATCACCACGTGCATCTGCACGCCATGTGGGCGTGGAGGCGGTCCGTCCTGTGCGGGCCGCCGGAGGTCGAAGGCCGGGACGCCTTAGCGGTGGCGCTGCGGGCGGCGGCACACGATGAGAACGGGTGGGTGCGCGGCGTCGGCTACACCGAGAGCGTCGCCGGGGACCTGGACGCGGCGCGCCTCGACGCGCTGCGCGCCGACGCTCCCGTCCGGGTCCAGCACCGCAGCGGCGCGCTGTGGATGCTCAACTCCGCCGCGGCACGCGCCGCGGGCCTGGCCGCCGGAAGCCACCCCGGCATCGAACGCGACTCGGACGGCGTCCTCACCGGACGGCTGTGGCGCGCCGACGACTGGCTTCGTACCCGCGTGCCAGCCGGACCGCCCGCCGATCTGAGCGCCGTCGGAGCCGAACTGGCCCGGTACGGGATCACCGGCGTCACCGACGCCACGCCCGATCTCACCGCCGCCGGGATCGCCGGGTTCGAGCAGGGTGCGCTTCCCCAGCGCGTGCATCTGCTCGGGGTGCCCCTCGACGCGCCGTCCCCCCGCCATCCGCGGGTGTCCACCGGGCCCTACAAGATCGTCTTGGCCGACTCGGGCCTTCCCTCGCTAGACGACCTGACCGGCCGCATCGCGGACGCCCGTGCGGCTGGGCGCGCCGTGGCCGTGCACTGCGTCACCCGCGAGGCGCTGCTGCTCCTCCTCGCGGCGCTCGGCGGGGCCGGGGTCCGCGACGGCGACCGCATCGAGCACGCCGCGCTCGTTCCGGCCGAGACCGTCGGCGAGCTGGCCCGGCTCGGCCTGCGCGTCGTGACGCAGCCCGGCTTCATCGCCGACCGGGGCGACGACTACCTGCGCGACGTCCCGGCGAGCGACCACGGCGACCTGTACCGCTGCCGCAGGCTGGCCGACGCGGGCGTGCCGGTCGCGCTGTCGAGCGACGCGCCCTACGGGCCGCTCGACCCGTGGGCGGTCATCCGTGCCGCCGCGCAGCGCCGCACCCGGTCCGGGGCGGTGGTGGCCGGTGGCGAGGCGATCCCGGCCCGCGCCGCCCTCCGCTCGTACCTGACGCCGCCCGGCGATCCCGGCGGGCGCGTCCGGAGTGTCCGCCCGGGGGCCGCCGCCGACCTGGTCCTGCTCCACGTCCCGCTCGCCGAGGCACTGCGCCGCCCAGACGCGACTGCCGTCCGGAGCACCGTCGTCGCCGGCCGCCTCATCGGGGGCCGGCGAGACGGGGCGTCCTAGCCGCCCTGTTCCTCCGCCTGCCTGGCGGGGCGCCAGAAGGCGGCCAGCAGGAGGGCGGCGCCGACGCCCCCGGCGAGGGCGGCGACAGCGAGGCCCGTCCAGCCGGAGAGGTCGTCGTCGACCCCGATGGCGCGGTCGAGGGACACGGCGCCGCCGCCGAGCGCCCCGATCCCGCACGCCACCATGATGATCATGACGACGTACTCGTAGCCCTGGCCGGGCCGGAAGATGAAGAAGCCGTTGCGCAGGTGGGCCGTGATGAGCGCGACCGCCATAGTGCCGACCGCCCCGGCGGCGGCGAGCGGGGTGAGGAGGCCGAGCAGCAGCAAGGCGCCGGCGCCGAGTTCCGTACCGGTCGCCGCCAGCGCGTGCAGCCGGCCCGGGCGGAGCCCCATGGACTCGAACCAGCCCGCCGTGCCCTCGATCCTGCCGCCGCCGAACGCGTGGTTCCAGCCGTGCGCGATCAGGGTGCCGCCGACGGACACCCGCAGGACGAGTGAGGCGATGTCGGCGGCGGCCGCGTCTGCTGCCATGCGGGGGATTCCTTTCGTCGGCGCCGGCGCGGACGGGAGGGCCGGCGCTGGGTGGGGGTGACACCTTCGCTCAGGGGACGCCTTCTTCTCAGGAGGCGCCTCTGCTCAGGGGACGATGGTCGCGAACGCCTTGCGTTCCAGGAACTCGTCCAGGCCGGGAACGCCCATCTCGCGGCCGATCCCCGACTGCTTGAAGCCGCCGAAGGGGACGTCCGGCGCGAAGTAGTTGCCGCCGTTGATGCTGAGCGTGCCGGTGCGGATCCGCCGGGCCACGGCGATGGCGCGTGCCTCGCTGGCACTGTGCACCGCTCCGGAGAGGCCGTAGGCGGAGTTGTTGGCGATGCGGACGGCGTCGTCATCGTCGTCGTAGGGGATGACCGCCAGGACGGGCCCGAACACCTCTTCCTGCGCGATCTCGCGGTCGGGATCCACACCGCTCAGCAAGGTCGGGGTGTAGAAGAACCCGGGGTCGACCTTCTCGCCGCCAGTCACGAGCTTGGCGCCTCCCTCCACGGCCCGCCGCACCATCCCGTCCACCTTCTCCCGCTGCCGCTCGCTGATCAACGGCCCCATGTAGGTGTTCGGATCGCGCGGGTCCCCGTAGCGGATCCCGGCGAGCTGGGCGGCGACCCGCTCCACCATCGCGTCGTGCTGGTCACGCCGCACCAGCAACCGGGACGTGATCGCGCATCCCTGGCCGGCGTGCGAGCAGATGGTGAACGCCGCCGCCATCGCGGTCAGGTCGAGGTCGGCGTCGTCGAGAACGACCATCGCGGACTTACCGCCGAGTTCGAGGAAGACCCGCTTCACGGTCCCGCTCGCCGCCGCCATGATCTTGCGGCCGGTCGCGGTGGACCCGGTGAACGTGACGACGTCCACGTCCGGATGGGTGGTCATGACCTCGCCGGCCTCCGCCCCCGCGGAGGTGAGGACGTTCACCACGCCGGCCGGGATGTCCGTATGATCGGCGATCAGCTCGGCCAGCGCCAGCGTCACCAGCGGCGTGTCCGGCGCGCCCTTCAACACGACCGTGCACCCGGCGGCCAGCGCCGGCGCCAGCTTGGCGAGGGCGAGCTGGTTCGGGTAGTTGTACGCGGTGATCGCGGCGACGACGCCCGCCGCCTCCTTCTCCACCCAGCGGCGGTTCCGCCGCCCCCTGACCTCGTTCTCGCCGAGGTCCTCGGTGAAGGAGTGCTCGCGCAGGAGTCCCGCGTAGTAGCGGACGATCTCCAGCGGCTCGTCCAGCCCGGCGCCGTGGGTGACGATGCGGGGCGACCCGGTGTCGGCGATCGTCAGCTCCCGCAGCTCCTCCTTGTGCTCCACCAGCACTTTGTAGAGCTGCTCGAGACACCGGACGCGGAGATCGACGTCGGTGGCCCAGGTCGTGGTGTCGAAGGCGCGGCGGGCCGCGGCGACGGCGGCCTCGGCGTCGGCGGGCGCGGCGTCCGGAGCGTGCCCGATGACCTTCCCGGTGGCCGGGTTGAGCGACGGGTACGTCCGCTCGGCCTCCACCAGGCGCCCGCCGATCAGCAGGCGCCTCGTCCCGTTCGCGTGAGCGGCGGATCCCGCCGCCACCGGTCCCGCGTCGCGCTGGGTCCTCATGCCGTCTCCTCCACGTCGAAAACATCATTCTCTCTGAGAGAGAACGTCTACTTCAAGCCTTCGCGGCCAGGTGCATGGGAGGCGGCCCCACCTCCGTCAGATCCGGCCGCATGCCATGGCCGCCGACGTCCGGACCTACCGGGCACCTCAAGATGAGAGTATTGTTCTCGCAATTGAAAAGTAAGTTCTACCAACTGGGATCGCCCGCCGCCTCAGAGAGGACGACGTCGTGAGCGTGGACGACGAGGCCCGCAAGAAGAACCGCTACGAGTTCGACCGGCACACCCCGGAGTACCGCCGGCAGTTCACCTCGATCACCCGTGAGATGCAGGAGAAGTGCCCGATCGCCTGGTCGGACACCTACGACGGGCACTGGGTGGCCGCCGGCGCCGCGGAGGTGTTCGAGCTCGCCCGGTCCGCCGACAAGCTGTCGAACGACCACGACGTGAAGGGCGAGCGCCGCGGCTACAAGGGCATCACCATCCCCGCGCCGAACCCGGCGCCGCCGGTCCGCGGCGGCTTCCTGGAGATGGACCCGCCCGAGCAGCGCCACTACCGGCAGGCGCTGAACCCCTACCTGTCCCCCGCCGCCGTGAGCCGCTGGATCCCGTTCGTCGACGAGGTGGTGCGCGCCTGCCTGGACGAGCGATCCGAGAGCGGCACCATCGACTTCGTCGACGACCTGGCCAATATCGTGCCCGCCGTCCTCACCCTGGCGATGCTCGGCGTGCCGGTGAAGAGGTGGGAGCTGTACAGCGAGCCGACGCACGCCGCCGTCTACACGCCGCCGAACTCGCCGGAGATGGCCCGGGTGCGCGAGCAGCAGACCGCCTGCTTCTCCGACCTGTTCCGCGAGATGGGCGCCATCCGGGAGAACCCGCGCCCCGGCATGATCGACGCGCTGCTGCGCGCCGAGATCAACGGCGGGAAGCCGGACGACCTGGAGCTGCTCGGCGTCCTCGCGCTGGTCATCGGCGGCGGCTTCGACACGACGACCGCGCTGACCGCGCACGCGCTGGAATGGCTGTCGGAGCACCCGGACGAGCGGGAGCGGCTGTCGCGCGAGCGCGACACCCTGCTGGACCCGGCCACCGAGGAGTTCCTGCGCTACTTCACCCCCGCTCCCGGGGACGCCCGCACGTTCTCCGAGGACTGCGAGATCGCCGGCACGCGCTTCAAGGAGGGCGAGCGCGTCTGGCTGTCCTGGGCCATGGCCAACCGGGACCCGTCGGTGTTCGCCGACCCCGACCGGATCGATCTCGAGCGCTCCGGCAACCGGCACCACGCGTTCGGCCTCGGCATCCACCGGTGCATCGGCTCGAACGTCGCGCGCACCGTGTTCAAGCGCATGGTCGCCCAGGTGCTGGACCGCATGCCCGGCTACCGCTGCGACCCGGAGGGCACCGTCCACTACGAGACCATCGGCGTCATCCAGGGCATGCGCCACCTGCCCGCGACGTTCGAGCCGCACCCGCCGCTCGGCCCCGGCCTCGACGAGACCCTCGACATCCTGCAGAAGGCCTGCGACGAGCAGCGCCTCGCCGAGCCCGTCACGCGGCGCAAGGCCGCCGCGAAGATCACCCGCTGAGCGCTCCGGAAAGCGGACGGGCCCGGTCGGCGGACCGGGCCCGTACGCTCGCGGCGGCGGTGCCGTGGCGGGCTCTAGGCGGGCGCCACCATCCCGAACGTCTTGATCTCCAGGAAGTCCTCCAGGCCGGAGACGCCCTTCTCGCGGCCGATGCCCGACTGCTTGAAGCCGCCGAACGGCGTGTCGGAGAAGAAGTAGTTGCCGCCGTTCACGCTGTAGGTCCCGGTGCGGATGCGCCGCGCGATCGAGAGGCACCGCTCGTCGTCGGCGCCGTACACCGCCCCGGAGAGGCCGTAGGCGGAGTTGTTGGCGATGCGGACGGCGTCGTCCTCGCCGTCGAAGCCGAAGACCTCCTCCTGCGCGATCTCGCTGTCGGGATCCACACCGCTCAGCAAGGTCGGGGTGTAGAAGAACCCCGGATCGACCTTCTCTCCGCCGGTCACCAGCTTCGCGCCCTCCTCCACGGCGCGCCGCACCATCCCGTCCACCTTCGCCCGCTGCCGCTCGCTGATCAACGGCCCCATGTAGGTCTTCGGATCGCGCGGGTCCCCGTAGGCGACCTTGCCGAGGTAGCGGGCGACGCGCTCGACGACCTCGTCATGCCGGGCGCGCGGCACCAGCAGGCGGGAGTTCAGCGCGCAGGCCTGGCCGGCGTGCAGGCAGATGCCGAACGCGGCGTTCATGGACACGGCGCGCAGGTCGGCGTCGTCCAGCATGATCAGCGCGGACTTGCCGCCCAGTTCCAGCCGGACCCGCTTGATCGTGCCGCCGGCCGCGGACAGGATGGTGCGGCCGGTCGCCGACGAGCCGGTGAAGCTGACGACGTCCACCTCCGGATGCGTGGTGAGCGCCGCGCCGACCTCGACCCGCGACGACGTGAGGACGTTGACCACGCCGGCCGGGATGTCGGTGTGCTCGGCGAGCAGCCGGCCCAGCGCCAGCGTCACCAGCGGCGTCTCCGGCGCGCCCTTCAGCACCACCGTGCAGCCCGCCGCCAGCGCGGGCGCCAGCTTCACCAGTGCCAGCTGGACGGGGAAGTTGTACGGGGTGATCGCGGCGACGACCCCGGCGGCCTCCTTCTCCACCCAGCGGTGGTGCCGCTGCCCCTGGTACTCGGCGTAGCCGAGGTCCTCGGTCAGCGGATGGTCGCGCAGCAGGGCCGCGTAGTAGCGGACGAGGTCCAGGGGTTCGTCGAGCTGGGCGCCGTGCGTCAGCATGCGCGGCGCGCCCGCCTCGGCGATGAGCAGGTCGCGCAGCTCCTCCCGGTGCTCGACGAGGGCGCGGTGGAACTGCTCCAGGCACCGGACGCGCAGGTCCCGGTCGGTGGCCCAGCCCGTCTCGTCGAACGCCCGGCGGGCCGCCGCCACGGCGCGCCCGGCGTCGGCGACCGTGGCGTCCGGGGCCTCGCCGAGGACCTCGCCGGTCGCGGGATCGGACGAGCCGAACGTCCGCTCCGCCTCCTCGAGCCGCCCGTCGATGAGCAGCCGGGCCGCTCCGCCGTCCCGGATCGGCATCCCGTTCCCCTCTCCCTGTGGAAATATCATTCTCATCAGACGGTATCTTATGTACCGTCTAGAGAGAAGCTGGTAGTACTCCAGCGCCGGCGGCACCCCGCGCCGGCGCACGCGGCACGGGCGAGAAAGGCACGAGTGAAGCAGCGATGAGCGAGGAGAACGCGAGCGCGCGGCGCACGGCGGTCGTCACCGGCGGCGGCTCGGGCATCGGGCGGGCCATCGTCCACCGGCTGGCCGAGGACGGCTTCGCCACGGCGGTCCTGGACCTCGACTCCGACGCCGCCGAGCTGGTCGCCGGGGAGGTGCGGGAGAAGGGCCACGAGGCGTCCGCATTCGGGGGCGTGGACGTGTCGGACCGCGCGCAGGTGGACGCGGCCGTCCGGCGGATCCGCGACGCGCACGGCCCGGTGAGCGTGCTCGTCAACAACGCGGGACTGACCGGCTTCAAGAAGTTCCTGCACATCACCGACGAGGTCTGGGACCGGATCATCGCGGTGAACCTCAACGGGCCCTTCTACTGCACGCAGGCGGTCGTGCCGGACATGGTCGCCGCCGGCTGGGGCCGGATCGTGAACATCTCCTCCTCCAGCGCGCAGTCGGGGCAGCAGTTCATGACGCACTACGTCGCCTCGAAGGCCGGCCTCATCGGCTTCACCAAGGCGCTCGCGCTGGAGCTCGGGCCGGAGGGGATCACCGTCAACACGATCCCGCCCGGCTTCGTCGACACCCCGATGCTCCGCGCCTCGGAGGAGAAGGGGCTGCTCGGCGGCACCGTCGACCAGCACGCCGGCCGCACGCCGGTGGGGCGCCCGGGGCGCCCCGAGGACATCGCCGCCGCGTGCGCCTTCCTGGTGTCGGAGGAGGCGGGCTACATCACCGGCCAGGTGATCGGCGTCAACGGCGGCCGCAACACCTGAACGGACGCGGCCCGCCGCGGGCGGGCCGGCGGGGCAGGATTTGATAACATCCTTCTCAGCATTGAGAATCGCGCTGTCAAGGTGGCATGAGGAAAGGACGCCGGTCAGTGAAGGATCTCGAGGCCCTCGACTTCTTCCGCGACGACGCGCTCGTCGCGGACCCCTATCCGTACTTCGAGGCCCTGCGCGGCAAATGCCCCGTCCAGCGCGAGCCGCACCACGGCGTGATGATGGTGACGGGGTACGACGAGGCGCTCCAGGTGTACAACGACACCGACACGTTCTCCTCGTGCGTCTCGGTGACCGGCCCCTTCCCGGGGTTCCCCGTCCCGCTGGAGGGCGACGACGTCAGCGAGCTGATCGAGCGGCACCGCGACGAGCTGCCGCTGAGCGACCAGCTCCCCACGCTCGACCCGCCCCTGCACACCGCGCACCGCGCGCTGCTCATGCGGCTGATCACGCCGAAGCGCCTCAAGGAGAACGAGGCGTCCATGTGGCGGCTCGCCGACCGCGTGCTCGACGACTTCCTCGCCGGCGGCGAGGGCGACGCGATCGACGACTTCGCGGGCCCGTTCACCCTGCTGGTCATCGCCGACCTGCTCGGCATGCCCGAGCAGGACCGCGACGAGTTCGCCCGGACGCTGCGGAGCACGTCCGGCGGCGGCATCGGCGGCACCGGCGAGGAGACCCTCGCGCACAGCCCGCTGGAGTTCCTGTACGAGCGCTTCGTCCCCTACATCGAGGACCGCCGCCGCGAACCCCGCGATGACGTGCTCACCGGCCTGGCCACCGCCACGTTCCCCGACGGGTCGGTGCCCGACGTCGAGGACGTGGTCCGGGTCGCCGCGAACGTCTTCGCGGCCGGCCAGGAGACCACCGTCCGGCTGCTCGGCGCGGCGCTCAAGCAGATCGCCGAGGACCCCGCCCTCCAGCGGACGCTGCGCTCCGAGCGGGACCGCATCTCCAACTTCGTCGAGGAGACGCTCCGGGTCGAGAGCCCGATCAAGGGCGACTTCCGGCTGGCCCGCGTGCCGACCACGGTCGGCGGCGTCGACGTCCCCGCGGGCACGATCCTCATGCTGGTGAACGCGGCCGCGAACCGGGACCCGCGCCACTTCGACGACCCGGCGGCGTTCGACCCCGCCCGCAAGAACGCCCGCCGGCACATCGCGTTCGGGCGCGGCGCCCACACCTGCCCCGGCGCACCCCTCGCCCGCGCCGAGGCGCGCGTGGGCATCGAGCGGCTCCTCGACCGGACGGGCGACATCCGGATCTCCGAGCGCTGGCACGGCCCGGCGGGCGACCGCCGCTTCCGGTACGTCCCGACCCACATCCTGCGGGGCCTGACGCACCTCACCCTGGAGTTCACCCCGGCCGGGGACGAGGCTCGATGAAGATCACGATCGATGAGGACCGCTGCCGCGGGCACGGGATCTGCTGCACGCTCTGCCCCGAGGTCTTCGACCTCAACGACGACGGGTTCTCCGAGGTGCTGACGCCGGAGGTGCCGGCCGAGCACCAGGCGACGGTGCGCGTCGCCATCGCGCAATGCCCCGAGAGGGCGATCGCCGAAGCATGACGCGTCGGGCCGGGCGGCCCGCACGGGACGCCCGGCCCGATCGCCGTTCCGGCGGCCGTGTCAGGGGCCGCCGGTCTCCAGCACGCCGTCCAGCACGGCGTCCAGCGCGCCGATGGCGCCGTCCAGGGCGCCGAGGTCGCCGCCGAGCTCGGCCGCGACCGACCGCACGACGTCGACGTCCTTGGCGAGGAACCCGCTCACCGCCCGCGCGAACGCCGCGACGGAGCCCCTGCCCGCGACCCCCGCCAGCGCCCGGCTCGCGCTGCTCGCATGCGGCAGCGCGCCGAGGAGCGCGGCCTCGTCCAGCCCCAGCCGGCCGCCGAGCCGGACGGCCTCGGCGATCAGCCCGATCTGCGCGGCGAACAGGGCGTTGTTCACCAGCTTCACGCTCTGCCCGGCACCCAGCGGCCCGGCATGGACGACCGGGTCCCCGTAGGCGCGCAGCGCCGGCCGCGCCTTCGCCACGTCGCCGGCTGCCCCGCCCGCGAACAGCGTCAGCCGGCCGGCCGCGATGTCGTGCGGGCCGCCGCTGACCGGGCAGTCGACGACCCCGACGCCGCCGGGCGCGGCACGCTCGGCGACGGCCCTGGCCGTCCCGGGGCTGCCGGTGGTGTGCAGGACGGCGACGGACCCTTCCGGCATCCGAGCGAGCAGGTCACCGCGGAGGCAGACGTCCCGGACCTGGCCGTCGTCGAAGACGCACACGATCACGGCGTCCGCTCCCTCCGCGGCGTCGGCGGCGCCGGCGACGGCCCGCGCCCCCGCTGCTTCGAGCGCGGTGCGCGCGCCGGCCGAGCGTCCCAGCACCCGGACCTCGTGGCCCGCGCCGACGAGCCGTTCCACCATTGGGCGTCCCATCCGCCCCGCGCCGACGAACCCGATGCGCATGCCTGCCTCCTCGCCGCTCCCCGGCCCCGCCGAGCGCCGCGGCCGGCCGTCGGCGACATTGACCGTCTCCAGTTGAGAGATTAGCATTCTCCAAACAGAGAATAGGAGTCTCGCATGGGCATCCCACCCCTCGGCCGGCGGTCCTCGTGAAGCACCGCGTGGTCCAGTGGGCCACCGGGAACATCGGCACCCGCGCCCTCCGCGGCGTCATCGAGCACCCGGACCTGGACCTGGCGGGCGTGTACGTCCACTCGCCGGACAAGGCCGGGAAGGACGCCGGCGAGCTGTGCGGCCTCGCCCCCACCGGAGTCGCCGCCACGCACGACGCCGCCGAGATCGCGGCGCTCGGCGCCGACTGCGTGCTCTACATGCCGCGCTCCCTCGACGTCGGCGAGGTGTGCCGGCTGCTGGAATCGGGCGCCAACGTCGTCACCACGCGCGGCGAGTTCCACCACCCCGGCAGCGTCCCGCCCGAGGTCCGCGAGCGGGTGGAGGCCGCCTGCGAGCGCGGCGGCACCTCGATCCACAGCACCGGGAGCAGCCCCGGCTTCATCAGCGAGGCCGTCCCGCTGACGCTCGCGTCCATCCAGCGGCGCCTCGACGGCCTGACGATCAGCGAGTACGCGGACCTCTCCCGGCGCGACTCGCCCGGCCTGCTGTTCGACGTGATGGGCTTCGGCAAGCCGCCCGCGGCGTTCGACGAGCGGCGGCTGTCCCATGGACGGGTCAGCTTCGGCCCTTCACTGCGGCTGGTCGCCGACGCGCTGTCGATGCCCCTCGATGCGCTGGAGGCGGCCGGGGAGGTCGCCACCGCCCGGCGCACCATCCGCATCGCCGCCGGCGAGCTGGAGGCGGGCACGGTCGCCGCGCAGCGGATCACGGTCTCCGGCATCCGCGGCGGCCGGGCGGTGCTGCGCTTCCGCGCCGTCTGGTACTGCACCACCGAGCTGGACCCGGCCTGGGACGTCCGCACGACGGGCTGGCACGTCGCGGTCGACGGCGACGCCCCGCTCGACATCGACATGCGGTTCCCCGTGCCCATCGAGCGGATGGCGGCCGTGTCCCCCGCCTACACCGCCAACCGGGCCGTGAACGCGGTGCCGGCCGTCTGCGCGGCGGCGCCGGGGATCCGCACGACGGTCGACCTGCCGCACATCCTCGCCGTCCTCGGCTGATCCGGCCTCACGCGCCGACCGGCTCGTCCCGGCGGAAGAACTCGGTCGTCCCCGCCGCGTCGGGGGGGACGGCCGCGGCCGCCATCGCCTGGGCCTTGAAGGCGCGCGCGGCGACGCTGAGCCGGTGCGGCAGCCACTCCCCCTCGCCCGTGGGGCCCGCCGTCTCCTCCACGGGACCGGTGCCGTCCCAGAGCGTGATCTCCACCGTCTCGTCCCGGGCCCTCGTCACCATCCGCCGGACCCGCGGGTCCGATCCGTACAGGCCGCCGCAGACCGCGATGGCCCGCGGGCGCGGGCCCCGGACGGGCGAGGAGAGGGCGCAGTGCAGGTCGGCGGGGCGGGCGCCGAGGATGCGCAGCGGGCGGGGGTCGGCGTGGTCGGCGGTGAGGACGGTGACGTCCCACCCGGCCGCGACGCGGTCGAACAGCCAGCCGCCCGCGCAGCGGACCGCGTCGGCCATGCTCGGCGCGACGACGAGGAGGCGGCTTCTCAGGGGGAGCCGGGGGGCGCAGCGAGCTGCCGGGCGAGCGAGTCGGTGTACTCCCTGAAGACCTCGGTCAGCGGAATCGAAGGGTCGAGCAGCCATGATGCCTCTATCCCGTTGAGAAAGGCGGCGATCTCCACGGCCTTGACGGCCGGATCCAGGTCGGTGCGGTACCGGCCGGAGCGCTGGCCTCGCCTGATGGTCTCGGCGATGGTCTCCACCGCGGCCCGGTGCCGGCCGAGGAACCGGTCGTGCAGCGGGGCGGCGGGGTCCAGGTTCTCCATCTGGAGGACCGCGAACATGCCGATCAGGTCCGGGGTCTCCTCGAAGCGCCGGGGGACCTGGCGCAACTGCGCGACGATGTCGTCCGACGTCCGGTCGGCCCTGGCGTCGTCGTGGGCGTCCCGGACGTCGAGCGCCGCGTTCAGCAGGTGCTCCTTGGACTCGAAGTGGTGCAGCAGGCCCGCGGGGCTGACCCCGGCCTCCCGGGCGATCTGGCCGAGCGTGATGCCGCGCCACCCGTAGGTGCGCAGCAGCCGCTGCGCCACCGCCAGGATGAGCTGCCTGCGGTCCTCGCCCTTGGCGAGGAGCGCGGCGTACGGCCGCTGATCGGTCACCGGACCCCCTCCGCAAAACCTACTGAAGGTACATTAGGTTGGTTGACCGCGTGTGACAAGGGTCACTCATCGGTAACCTGCGAGCCCGCCGCGCCGTCTCCCGCCCCTTGCTCTCCCGCCCCGCCGGGCGGGCTACTCGCCCGTCCAGACCGGGGGCCTGCGCTCGGCGAACGCGCGGGCGCCCTCCGCCGCGTCGGCGCTGCCGAAGACCTTCCCGACCTCCTCGGGGTCGGCCCACCGGCGCTCGCGCATCAGCCGCTTGGTCATGGCGACCCCGAGCGGGCCGTTCGCGGCGATCCGGGCGGCCAGCGCCAGCGCCTCCGCCCGCACCCGGTCCGCCGGGACGACCCGGTTCACCAGCCCGATCTCCCGGGCACGGGCGGCGGTGACCGGGTCGCCGGTCAGGCCCATCTCCAGGGCGACGGCCATCGGCACCCGGCCGGACAGGGTCGTCCCGCCGCCCGCCGCGAACAGGCCCCGCTTCACCTCGGCGAGCCCGAGCTCGGCCTCCTCGGCGGCGACGACGAGGTCGCAGGCCAGCAGCAGCTCGAAGCCGCCGGCGAGCGCGGGGCCGTTCAGCGCCGCGACGACCGGGGTGGCGACGCCCTCGCGGAAGAACCAGACCAGGCCGGTGAAGTCGCCGCCCGCCGTGAAGGCCTTCAGGTCGAGGCCGGCGCAGAAGACCGGCCCCGCGCCCGTCAGGACGATCGCCCGGACGTCCCGGTCGGCGTCGGCGGCGCGCAGCACCGCCGACAGCTCGTCCATCAGCGCGGGGTTGAGGGCGTTGCGGACCTCCGGCCGGTTCAGCGTCACCACCAGGACGCCGCCGTCGCGCTCGGTCAGGACGAGATCGCTCATTCCGCCGCCGCCGCCGTCGCCGCGCGCGCCCGGGACCGGTAGGCCTCCAGCTTCTCCTCCGGCGCGATCAGCCGGGTGCTGCGCGACTGGATGGAGATGTCGTGGCCTTCGGCGGCCTTGCGCAGCGCGCCGACGGTGGCCTGCTCGCGCGGGACGTGGGTGAAGGGGTCGAAGTGGTACCAGCGCATCGCGTTCTGGTGGGTCATCTTGTTGATGTCGTCGTCGGGCACGTCGCAGCGCTCCAGCACGTCGTGGAGTTCTTCGGGGGCGCCGGGCCACATCGAGTCGCTGTGCGGGTAGTCGGCCTCCCAGCAGATGTTGTCGATGCCGATGTCGTGCCGCAGCCGCACCCCGAGCGGGTCGCTGATGAAGCAGGTCAGGAAGTGCTCGCGGAACACCTCGCTGGGCAGCTTGCCGCCGAAGTCCTGCAGCGTCCAGGTGGCGTGCATCTCGAACGTCCGGTCGACCCGCTCCATGAAGTAGGGGATCCAGCCGGTGCCGCCCTCCGACAACGCGATCTTGATGTCGGGGTACTGCTTGATGACGCGGGACCACAGCAGGTCGGCGGCGGCCTGCACGATGTTCATCGGCTGCAGCGTGATCATCACGTCCGGCGGGGAGTCGACCGCGGGGATCGACAGACGGCCCGAGGAGCCGATGTGCACGTTCAGGATCGTGCCGGTGTCCACCAGGGCCTGCCACAGCGGGTCCCAGTGGTCGCTGTGGAAGCTGGGGTAGCCCATCGCGGCCGGGTTCTCGCTGAAGGTCAGCGAATGGCAGCCCTTGGCCGCCACCCGGCGGACCTCGTCGGCGCACAGCTGCGGGTCCCAGATCACCGGCAGCGCCATCGGGATGAACCGGCCCGGGTGCGCCCCGCACCACTCATCGATGTGCCAGTCGTTGTACGCCCGCACCAGGGCGAGGGAGAAGTCGGAGTCCTCGGTGGCGAACAACCGCGCCGCGAACCCGGGGAAGGACGGGAAGTTCATCGACGCCAGGATCCCGCCCGCGTTCATGTCCTTGACCCGCTCGTTCACGTCGTAACAGCCGGGCCGGATCTCGTCCAGGCCCTGCGGTTCGAGGCCGTACTCCTCCTTCGGCCGCCCGGCGACGGCGTTGAGCGCGGCGTTCGGGATGACGGTGTCGCGGAACTTCCAGACGTCGCTGCCGTCCTCGCGGTGGACGAGCCGGGGCGCGTCGTCCTGGTACTTCTTCGGCAGGTGGTTCACGAACATGTCGGGCGGTTCGATGATGTGGTCGTCGACGCTGATGAGGATCATGTCGTCGCGCTTCATGGCGTTCCCTTCAGTCGGAGGCGGGCAGGGGCTTGGCCGTCTTGAGGGTCATCGGGACGCCCCCGCAGGTGAGCTCGCCCGTTCCGGAGCGGGTGCACAGCAGTTCGAGGGTCCCGGCCGCGTCCACGTAGCGCTTGCCGATGAGCGTCGCCGCCTCGCCTCCCCCGGGCTTCGCGGGCGCGGCGTCCCCCTGGGAGGAGGCGGGCACCATCGGGCTCCCGCCGCAGGCGATCTCCGGCGCGCCCCCGGCGGGGGCGCGCACGACGATCACGCGCGTGTCGCAGACGGTGCTGGCGAGCTGGTCACCGGTGCGCGGTGCCGGTGCGTTCATTTGCGGGCGTCCCTTTCGAGCAGGCGGTCGGCGAGCTGGGCGATGTCGTAGGACTGCCGGGCCATCCAGAACCGCAGGAAGCCGGTCAGCGAGTAGCGCAGGAACAGCGCGGACCCGGCGACGGCGGCGGTGACCCCGCCGAGGCCGAGCGTGATGGCGTCCCGCTGCACGAGCGGGTCGCGGGTGCCGTGCGAGAGCGCGTAGGCCGCCACGGCGAGCGCCGCGCCGGCGACCATCAGCAGCGCGCCGAGGCGGAGCCACAGCGAGGCCCGCCCGGCGGCCGGGTCGGGGATCTTCAGCTCCGCCAGCTCCTGGGCGAAGCGGTCCGCGCGCGTCCGCGCGGCGGGCGCGTCCGCGTTCGCGCCGGGCCGTTCCTCCTCGCGGCTCGGCTCGGTCGACGTCGTCTCGGTCGGGCTCATGTGGGACTCCCCAGATAGAGGGTGGAAAGTTCGGCGCGCAGCCCGTCGTCGGGGCGGCCCCGCCGTTCGATCCGGCCGCGCACCAGCACGGCCGCGTGGTCGGCGATCCCGAACACGGCGGAGGCGAACTGCTCGACGACCAGCACGGCCACCCCCTGCCGGGCGATCTCGGCGACCTGCTCGTACAGCCGGCCGACGACCAGCGGCGCCAGCCCCATGGACAGCTCGTCCAGCAGCAGCACGGCGGGGTCGGTGGCGAGGCCGCGGGCGAGGGCGAGCATCTGCTGCTCGCCGCCGGACAGGGTCCCGGCGGTCTGCGAGGCGCGCTTGGCGAGGACGGGGAACCGCGTGAACGCGACCTCCTCGATCTCCGCGCGGGTGCGGCCCGTGAAGGTCATCATCAGCAGGTTGTCGCGCACCGACAGGTTGGGGAACACGCCCCGCCCCTCGGGGATCAGGCAGACCCCGGCGCGGGCCAGGTCGCGCGGGCGGGCCCCGGTCACGTCCCGGCCGCCGAGCAGCAGCCGCCCCGACTCGGCCGGGTGGACGCCCGCCGCGACGCGGAGCGTGGTGGTCTTGCCGGCCCCGTTCGGGCCGAGCAGCGCCACCACCTCCCCCGCGGCCACGCGCAGGCCGACCCCGTGCAGCACGGTGATCCGCCCGTGGGCGGCGCGCACGTCCCGCAGCTCGAACAGGGCGCTCATGGTTCCCCCAGGTAGGCGGCCAGGACGGTCTCGTCGTTGCGGATCACCTCGGGCGGCCCGGCCGCGATGACCTTCCCGAGGTCGAGCACGTGCACCTCGTCGCACACGCTCATGACCAGCCCCATGTCGTGCTCCACCAGGACGACGGCGGTCCCGTCCCGGGCGAGCGAGCGCAGCAGCGCCGCGAACCGCTCGGTCTCGGCGGCGTCCTGCCCGGCCGCGGGCTCGTCCAGCAGCAGCAGCGCGGGCCGTACGGCCAGCGCGCGCCCCACCTCGACCAGGCGGGCGACGCCGGTGGGCAACGCGTCGGCCGGCTGGTCGGCGACCCCGGCCAGCCCGAGCCGGTCGACGACCTCGTCGACCGCGCGGGCGGCGCGGCGCCGCTCGGGCCCCAGCTCCGCGGCGACCAGCAGGTTGTCGCGGACGCTGAGCCGGCCGAACAGCTCCAGCCGCTGGAACGTCCGCGCGAGCCCGCGCCGGGCGCGCCGCGCGGGGCCCATCCGGGTGACGTCCCGGCCGTCGAGCAGGACGCGTCCCGACGAGGGCCGGCGCAGCCCGGACACCACGTCGAACAGGGTGCTCTTGCCCGCGCCGTTCGGCCCGATCAGGCCGGTGACGCGGCCCCGTTCGGCGGCGATGCCGACGCCGTCCAGCGCGCGGTTCCCGCCGTAGGCGACCGTCACGCCCTCAACCTCGAGCGATGCCACGGGCCAGCACCTCCCCGTCCTCGGCGCGCCAGGGGCGCCGCACGCCCCACCACTCGACCGGGACCTCCGGCTCGGCCGGCGCGTTCCGCCGCGCCGCCGCCCAGGCGCGCAGCGCCGACGCCACGGCCACCAGCCCCACGAGCAGGACCCACCCGTTGACCGCGTCCGCGATCCGCAGCGCCCACGCCAGCGCGACGGCGGCGAGCAGGGCAGGCAGGACGAGCCGGTCCCGCGCGACCGGCTCCCATTCGCGCCGGAGCCGGACGACGATGCCGTCGGGGCTCTGCCCGAGGCCCATGCCGGCGAGCGCGGGCAGGATCGCGACGAGGTTCTGGGTCCAGGACGCCAGGCCGAGCAGGATGTTCGGCCCGATGTACGCTGTCCCCGCGAACAGCCCGTTGCCGACGCAGCCGAGACCGCCGATCACCGCGATCAGGAAGATCGGCAGCCCCGCCACGAGGCCGAACTGGTCGGCCGTGATCGTGCGCAGCTGCATGCCGTAGAGCGCGCCGCCGAGCCCGGCGATCCCGGCCGCCAGCGCGAACACCGCCACCCGGGCGACCAGCAGGTTGCCGCCCAGGGTGGCGTAGGCGGCCTCGCTGTCGCGCAGTGCGATCAGCCGCCGCCCGAACCGGCCGCGGCGCAGCGCCGCCACGCCGAGCGAGACCAGGGCGAGGCAGACCGCGGAGAACACCATCAGCCCGCGCTCGCCGTCCAGCCGGAGGCCGAACAGCGACGGGCCGGACACCTCCAGCGATCCCTGCTCGAACAGCGAGATCCGCACCCCCAGCACGTCGAAGGACGGCAGGGTGAAGATCCACCGGTCGAGGACGACCGTGAAGGCCGCCGTGCCGAGCGCCAGGTACACCCCGGACAGGCGCAGCGCGGGCAGCGCGATCACCGCGCCGGCCAGCGCCGCGACCAGCACGGCGACGAGCAGCGCCCACGGCTGCCCGTCCGCGCCGAGGTGCGCCCAGACGACCGCGCCGATCCCCGCCATGCTGAGCTGGCACAGCGAGATCTGCCCCGCGTACCCCGCCAGCGGCACGTACGACAGCGCCACCATGCCGAGCGGCAGCAGCGGCCCGAGGGTGATGAGGTCCTTGCCCTGCAGCACGGTCGCCATGGCCACGCCGACCACGACGACCGACGCGGCGAACACCAGCGCCCCGCGCATCGACGGCAGCGGCACCGGCGCGAGCCGCCGGTCCCGGCCGCGCAGCCGGCGGTGCGGGAACAGCAGCAGCGCGGCGAACAGCAGCAGCGCGGGCGCGGCCAGCCGCAGCCCGGGCAGGTAGTCGTTCTGCGGCAGGTAGCCGGTCAGGTAGCTCTCCATGCAGCCGACGACGACCGCGCCGAGGAAGGTCAGCGGCAGGCTCCGCAGCCGCCCGAAGATCGCCGCGGTGTAGGCGCTGACGATCAGCAGCGAGAGCTGCTGGGCGTCCAGCGCGACCGACGGCGCGATGAGGATGCCGCCGACCGCGGCGAGCTGCGTGCCGAGGACCCAGGCCACCCGGTTCGCGCGCAGCGGGTCGGCGCCCGTGAGCCCGGCCAGGGCCCGGTCGTCCACGGTGGCGCGCATCTCGGCGCCGGTGCGGGTCCGGTTCAGCAGCACCCGCAGGCCCGCCGCGACCGCCACCGCGACGACCATGGTGATCGCCTGGTGCCAGGTGACCGTGACCGGGCCCGCGCGGAACGGCGTCCGGCCGGCGAAGAACGTCGGCAGCGGGCGCGCCACGTTCGGGTCCCAGATCCACCGGGCGCCGGCGATGAGGCCGCTCAGCAGCGCGACCATCATCACCATCCGCTCCGCCTCGCCCAGGTGCTGGACGGGCCGCAGCAGGACCCGTTCGACCAGCAGCCCGAAGCCGGGGGCGAGCACGAGCAGCACCACGGCCAGGGCGAGCGGGACGGGCCACCCCCAGCCGACGGTGAGCTGCCAGTAGCAGAACGCGGCCAGCATCCCCGCGGCGCCGTGGGCGAAGTTGAACACGCCGGTCGTGACGTACGTGAGCACGAGGCCGCTGCTGATGACCGCGTAGATGGCGGCGGTGCTCAGCCCGACGATCCCGAAGGCGAGGAACTGCTCCATTACTTCAGGTCGTTCATGCTCTTGCCGACATCGGCGAGCGTCATCGGCTTACCGTAGGTGCCGGTGTACTTGTACTTGTACTTGGCCTCGCCGCAGCGGTAGGGGCCGTTGTTGGGCTTGAAGTCGGCGGGCTTCCAGCCGTCCGGGGTGGCCTTCTCGGCGTTGAAGCAGTCCAGCGGCGCGTCGCTCTTGGAGAGGTCGAGCGGGGCCTGGAGCCCGCCGGCGGTCCACGCGGTCTCCTTCCGGGCGGCGTCGTAGAGGCACTTGCGCGTGAGGTCGTCCCCGCAGGTGGCCGCCGACTTGGCGAACAGCAGCCATGCCGAGAAGCTGCGCATTCCGACGCTCGTGAGGTCCGAGGCGGAGGCGTATTTCGCGTACAGCTCCTGGATCTTCTTGGTCGCCGGGTTGTCCGACGCGGTCTCGAGCGGATGCAGGCCGCTGAGGTCGGCGTAGTTGTTCTGGAACTTCAGGGACGGGCCCGCCAGCTTGATGAACTGGGGGAGGTAGGCGTTGTTGTTCGCGTCGATCCAGTCGAGCTTGTAGTTGATGCTCGTGAGGACCTGTTCGAGCTTGGAGAGGCTCGTCCAGTCGCCGTAGAAGACGAGGCCCTTGACGCCCTTGCTCTTGATGGACTGCGCGTAGGGGGTCCAGTCCGAGACGCCCTGCGCCGGGTAGAGGTCGTTGTAGGCGACGTTCCCGCCCAGCGACTTGAGGGACTCCTGCGCCTGGGCGGCGCCGACCTTGGTGACCGGGGAGTCGCCCGCGATGATGCCGACGGATCCCTTGGACCCGGGGTAGGCCTCCTTCATCAGCCACCCCCAGTAGCCCTGGTAGCGAGCGTAGGACGCGCCGCCGGTCTGGGAGAACTGCAGGTCCGACCCGCTGTTCGGGACCATGACGACCTGGGCCGGGAAGTCGGGCAGCAGGCAGGAGAGCCGGTCCTTGGTACCGAGGCCGTCGAGCGCTGCGCTGCCGCCGGCGAGCGCGAAGTCCTGCTTGCAGGACTCCAGCATCCGCTGCCGGACCTCCATCATCTTGGTGTCCCGGATGTGGGGGACGATCTTGCGGCCCTTGATGCCGCCCAGGTCGTTGCACCACGAGGTGAACACCTTCGCGGAGTTGAGCAGTTCCGGGTTCTTGGTGAACCCGACGTCGCTGAAGACGCCGACGTCGATCGAATCCTTGGTGACGCCCTGTGCGGGCGCCTTCGTCGGACTGCCGGGCCCGCACACGTCCTTCAGGTCGCCGAAGTCGGCCGAGACGGCCTGCTTCGGCGCCCCCGCCCCGCTCGGCTCCTCCTTGTCGCCGCCGCTGCGGCCGCAACCGGCCGCCAGCAGGGCGACCGCCGCGAGGGCGACGACGGGCGTCAGCGTTTTCACAGGCTTCCTCCTCGGTGATGTCCCCCGAGCGTCTTGGCGGAGTGGGTGAGCGCCGACCCTCTGGCATCCTCTTGCTGCAAGGAAACTAGCTTCTCCTATGACGAGAATCAAGGATTCATATTCGCTCAACCCAATGATCAGAGCCTGGTCGGGCGGGCTCACGCCGCCGTCCACCCGGTTCCGCACCGCCCGGAGAGCGCCGGAGACCCCCGGCGCCCCGCGGCACCGCCCGGCGCTGTTGACCGCGGGCTCGCGATCATGCGAACCTACGATCAAGCTGCGAGAATTTGATTCTCGCCGATGAGAGGGAGAGTCCATGCGCGTGCCGCCGCTGCCGGGCGACCAGTGGAGCGACCAGGAGCGCGCGGCGCTGGCCGTCCTGCTGCCCGAGCACCGCCTCAACCCGCGCGGCGCGGGGAATGCCCTGGCCACGCTCGTGCGCCACCCGCGGCTGGTGCGGAGGTTCCTCCCCTTCAGCGGGTACATGATGATGCGCTCGACGCTCCCCGCCCGGCTCCGCGAACTCGCGGTCCTGCGGGTCGCGCGGCTGCGCGACTGCGTCTACGAGTGGACCGAGCACGTGAAGCTCGGCGAACTGGTGGGCCTGTCGGAGGAGGAGATCGAGGCGGCCGGGCGCGGCGAGGCCGCCGGCGAGCTGGACGCGGCGGTCCTGCGCGCGGTCGACGAGCTCGAACGCGACTACACCATCTCCGACGGGACCTGGGCCGCGCTCGGCGAGCACCTCGACGAGCGGCAGCTCATCGACCTGGTGTTCACGGTCGGCACCTACGGCATGCTCGCGAGCGCCTTCAACACCTTCGGCGTCGAGCCCGACGAACCCGGCCTGCCCAGCGAGTTCGAGCGGCCGGGCGGGGGCGGCTGAGCCGCCGCGCCCGGTGGCCCGCTCACCCGCGCCCCGCGTCCGGGACGTCTCAAGCGTCCGGGGCGTCCGGGTCCGCGGGGAGGATCAGGACCTTGCCGGCCGAGCTGCGCCCCGCGACGGCGGCGAGCGCGCCGGCCGCGTCCTCCAGCGGGTACACGGCGTGGATGTGCGGCTTCAGCTCGCCGGTCAGGAAGAGCCGGGCCAGCTCGGCGCGGCCGCGCACGAGCGCGTCCCGCTCGTGCCTGGCCCAGCCGCCGAACTCGAAGCCGCGCACGCTGATCCCTTTGAGCATCACCAGGTTGAGCGGTATGCGCGGGATCTCGCCGCCGGCGAACCCGACCGTCACATAGCGGCCGCCCCAGCGCAGCGCGCGGAGCGCGGGCTCGGCGTGGTCGCCGCCGACCGGGTCGAGCACCACGTCGGCGCCGCCCGCGTCGGCCAGCCGCCGCTTGAGGTCGTCGTAGGGCAGGGCGATGTCGGCGCCCTCCGCCAGGCACAGGCCACGTTTCCGCTCGGACGACGCGACCGCGATGACGCGCGCGCCGAGCAGCCGTCCCAGCTGGACGGCGGCCAGGCCGACGCCGCCGGCGGCACCCAGAACGGCCAGCGTCTCCCCCGCGCGCAGCTCGGCGACGAGCGTGAGCGCGTGGTAGGCGGTGGCGTAGGAGACGCCGGACGCCGCCGCGGCGCGCAGGTCGGCGCCGGGCGGCAGCGCGGTCAGGCTGGTCGCGGGCACCACCACGCGCTGGGCGAAGGCGCCCACGAACACCGAGCCGGACACGGCGTCGCCGGGGGCGAACCCCTCGACGTCCGGCCCGACCTCGGTGATCCGCCCCGCGAACTCGCTGCCGGGCGTGAACGGGACCGGGGCGGCGACCTGGTAGGCGCCCTGGACGACGAGGATGTCGGCGAAGTTCACCGCGGCGGCCCGCACCTCGACGACGACCTGGCCGGGGCCGGCGACCGGCTCGGGGATCTCGTGCACCGCCAGGTCGTCCAGGGAACCGTGCACGGTGCAGCGCAAGGCTTTCACGGCGAAGAGAATAGCATTCTCGAAAATTCATAGTAAGCCTCTCGCAAACCTTGGCGGTCCGAGCGGTGAGACTGCAGGCACGGTCCCGGAATCGTGCAGTAAGGTTCTTGACATGGCACAGAAGACGGATCCGCCCGCGAGCGCACCGGCCGAGGAACCGGCCTGGAAGCAGCGCGCGGTCGAGCGCTCCACCAAGGCCGCCAAGCTCCGCGCCGAGCAGCGGGTGGAGCGCTTCCTCGACGCGGCGCAGGCGATCATCACGGAGAAGAACACCACCGACTTCACCGTGCAGGAGGTCGTGGACCGCTCGCGGCAGTCGCTGCGCAGCTTCTACCAGCACTTCGACGGCAAGCACGAGCTGCTCCTCGCCCTGTTCGAGGACGCGCTGCGCCGGTCGGCCGACCAGATCCGGGCCGCCGCGGCCGGGCAGGCCGACCCGCTGGCCCGGCTCAAGGTCGCGGTCGAGCTGCTGTTCGAGCTCTCCCGCCCGGACCCGTCCGCGCAGCGCCCGCTGTTCACCGACTTCGCCCCGCAGCTGCTGATCTCTCACCCGGCCGAGGTGAAGATCGCGCACGCCCCGCTGCTGGCCCTGTTCACCGAGCTGATGACCGAGGCGGAGGCCGCCGGGCAGCTCCGCGCGGAGGTCGCGCCGCGGCGGGCCGCCGCCCTGGTGATGCAGACGGTGATGTTCGTCGCCCAGTCGAACGGGGTCTCCGAGGACGAGAACGCCCACCCGCTCGAGGCCGGCGAGGTCTGGGACTTCTGCGCCCTGGGGGTCTCCCGCGGCTGATTCTGAGAATCCTATTCTCAGATTCAGAGAGCCTCACTATAGTCGGGGCATGCCCGATCTCTGGAGCGATCTCCTGGCGTGCCTCGACCTCACCGCGCCGCCTCCGGCCCGGCCCGCCGGCGCCGAGGGCGCGTCCGTCGTGTTCGAGGGGCGCAACCAGCGGCTCGGCTACCACCGCCTGTTCGGCGGCCAGCTCCTCGCCCAGTTCGCCAGGGCGGCGGCGCTGGCCTGCCCCGGCAAGGGCGTCAAGTCGCTGCACGCGCTGTTCCCGCGCGAGGGGCGCACCGACGAGCCCGTCCGCTACGAGGTGGAGCGCCACCGCGAGGGCGGCACCTTCGCGGTCCTGACGGTCAAGGCGCTCCAAGAGGCGGGCGTCATCGCCACCGCATCGGTGTCCCTGCACGCCGCCGAGGACGGGCCCGACCACCAGACGGTCGCGAAGGTGCCGCCGGTCCTCGGGCCCGAGCACCGGGTGGACATCGGCCTGCTCCCCTGGGAGACCCGCGCGTCCGCCGACCTGGACTCGGCCGCCTCGGGACCGCCCGAACTCGACCTGTGGATGCGGATCCCCGAGACCGACCCGGACCACGCGCCCGCCCTCGCCGCCTACGCGACGGACCTCAGCCTGATCGGGACGGCGCTGCGGCCCGTCGAGGGCGTCGGGCAGCGGGACGCCGGCACGGCGTTCACCTCCGCCGTCACCTCGCACACGCTCTGGTTCCACCGCCCGTTCCGCACCGGCGGCTGGCTCCTCCTCCGCCAGCACAGCCCGCTCCTCGCGCACGGCCGCTGCTTCGGCAGGGGCGACGTCCTCACCGAGGACGGCGCCCTGGTCGCCTCCTACGCGCAGGAGGCCCTGCTGCGCTTCCGCAGCTGATCCGCCGTCAGCCCACCCGCCCGGGAGGAAGGTCGACGAGCTCCCGGGCGGCCGCGTACGGGTCGCGGCGGCCGGCGGCGACGTCGGCCGCCAGGTCCGTGAGGGCCGGGTGGGCGCGCAGGCGGCTCTGCGCCAGGGAGAGGATCTGGGCGCGGGCGCGCTCCGCCCGGCGGGCCGGATCGTCCGCCCGGGCGTGCGCCTCGACCGCCTCGACGAGCCGGGGCAGCCCCTCCCCCTTCGTCGCGACGAGGGTCAGGATCGGGGCGGCGGTCTCGGCGCGCAGGTCCCGGACGGTCCGTTCCACGCCGTCGCGGTCGGCCTTGTTGACGACCAGGACGTCCGCGACCTCGAGCAGGCCGGCCTTCGCGGCCTGCACGGCGTCGCCCGCGCCGGGGGCGAGCACGACCACGACGGGGTCGGCGACGGCGGCGACCTCGATCTCCGACTGCCCGACGCCGACCGTCTCCACGATGACCGGGTCGTAGCCGAGCGCGGCCAGCACCCGGACCGCCGCGGGCACGGCCGTCGCCAGCCCGCCGAGATGCCCGCGGGTCGCCACCGAGCGGATGAGCACGCCGGGGTCGGCGGCGTGCGCGGACATCCGGATCCGGTCGCCGAGCAGCGCGCCGCCGCTGAACGGCGAGGACGGGTCGACGGCGAGCACCGCCACGCGGCGCCCGCCGTCCCGGTAAGCGCCGACGAGGGCGGCGACCGTCGTCGACTTGCCCGCGCCGGGCGGTCCCGTCACACCGACGACCCGCGCGGCGGCCGGTCCGAGGGCGTCGAGGACCTCCTCGCGGCGCGCGCCCTCGACCAGGGTGAGCAGCCGCCCGGCGGCCCGGACCGAACCGCCGCGCGCTTCGGCGACCAGCTCGGGGACGTTCACCGCGCTCCCGCTCGCACGGTCACGGCGCCGGGACCTCGATGACCGTGGCCGAGCCCATGCCGCCGCCCGCGCACATCGCGGCGACGCCGATGCCGCCGCCGCGGCGCCGCAGCTCGTGCACCAGCGTGACCAGCATGCGGGCGCCGGTGGCGGCGACCGGGTGGCCGAGCGAGCAGCCGCTGCCGTTGACGTTCACCCGTTCCGGGTCGAGCCCGAGCATGCCGACCGTCGCGACGCACATCGACGCGAACGCCTCGTTGATCTCGAACACCTCGACGTCGTCGGGCTTGAGCCCGGCGCGCGCCAGCGCCTTCGGGATCGCCTTCGTCGGGGCGAGGCCGGTGATGGCGGGGTCGACGCCGACCGACGCCCACGACCGGACGGTGCCGAGCACGGGCAGGCCCTGCCGGGCGGCGAGCCCGTCGCTGGCGACCACGAGCGCGGCCGCGCCGTCGTTGCTGCCGCAGGCGTTCCCGGCGGTGATGCTGAAGCCCTCGATCTCCGGGTGCAGCGGCTTGAGCGCGGCGAGCTTCTCCATGGACGTGTCGCGCCGCGGATGCTCGTCGACGGAGAACGTTCCGTGCGGCGTCTCGATGGGGACGATCTCGTCCTTGAACCGGCCCTCGTCGATGGCGCGGACCGCGTTGCGGTGCGAGCGCAGCGCCCACGCGTCCATCTCCTCGCGGGACACGCCCGCCTTGACGGCCGCGTTCCAGCCGACGGTGATGGACATGTCCAGGTTCGGGGCGTCCGGGCGGTCGGGGTGGGTGGGCGGGTTCCACGGGTCGACCCACTCGCCGCCGGCCCGGAAGCGGGACTTCGGCGACGTGGAGGCCGAGTTCACCCCGCCGGCGATGACGAGCTCGTCCATGCCCGCGCGGATGCTCGCGGCGGCGTCCTGGACGGCGGCCTGACCTGCGGCGCAGTGCCGGTTGCAGGCCTGCCCGGCGACGGAGGTGAGCCCGGCGGTGATCGCGGCGTGGCGGGCCAGGACGCCGCCGCCGTACAGGCCCTCGCCGAGGATCACGTCGTCGACCTGCTCGGGGTCGAGCCCCGAGGCGGCGGCGGAGACCACGTGGTGCGCCAGGTCGTAGGCGGTGGTGTCGCGCAGGGTCCCCTTGAAGGCGGTGCCCACGGGGGTGCGCAGGGCGGCGGTGATGACGGCTTCAGGCACGGGTGTTCTCCAACGTTGTGTCC
Source organism: Spirillospora sp. NPDC000708 (assembly GCF_040299565.1). NCBI lineage: Bacteria > Bacillati > Actinomycetota > Actinomycetes > Streptosporangiales > Thermomonosporaceae > Spirillospora > Spirillospora sp. NPDC000708. The sequence continues at coordinate 32,129 of NZ_JBEPCJ010000047.1, read as the reverse complement.
ATCTCGGCCAGCAGGACGCGGCGCAGCAGCTTTCCGGTGTCGGTCTTCGGGAGCTCGGCGCGGAAGACGATGTCGTCGGGCGTCTTGGAGGACCGCAGCCGCTCCCGGACCCAGCGCCTGATCTCCTCCGGCTCGCCCTCGCCGACGACGACCGCGACGAGGCGCTGCCCCCACTCGGGGTCGGGCACACCGAGCACCGCGGCCTCGGCGATCCCGGGATGGGCCAGCAGGACGTCCTCGATCTCGGCCGGGGCGATGTTCTCCCCGCCGCGGATGATGGTGTCGTCGGCGCGGCCCTCGATGAACAGGTAGCCGTCGGCGTCGAGGCGTCCGCGGTCCCGGGTGGCGAACCAGCCGCCGGCGTCGAGGGAGCTCTTCCCCCCGTACTCGCCGGAGATCTGCTCGCCCCGGACGAACACCAGCCCGGTCCGGCCCGCCTCCAGGGGCTCGCCGTCGTCGGAGCGGATCTGGAACTCGACGCCGGGCAGCGCGCGGCCGACCGACCCGAGGCGCGCGCGGACCGCCGGGTCGGTCGCGGCGAGCGCCTCGCGGTGGTCGTCGGGGCCGAGGACGGCGATGGAGGACGCCGTCTCCGTCAGGCCGTAGGCGTTGACGAAACCCGTGTCCGGGAAGATCCGCAGCGCCCGTTCCAGCACGGGCAGCGGGGTCCGCGCGCCGCCGTAGGCGAGGTTGCGCAGGGTCGGCGTGCCGGCGTCGTCGCCCGTCACCTCCGCGACGATCCGCGCCAGCATCGTCGGCACGACCAGCGCGTTCGTGATGCGCTCGCGCCGGACGGTCTCCAGCCACTCCCCCGCGTCGAAGACCGACATGTAGACCACCCGGCGGCCGGTGTAAAGGTTCGACAGCAGGTTCGCCAGGCCCGCGACGTGGTACGGCGGGACCGCGACGAGCGCGGCGTCCTCCTCCGAAGCGGAACCGAACTCCAGGGTGTTCAGCACGTAGGCGAGCAGGTGCCGGTGGCGCAGGACGGCCGACTTCGGCGCGGCCGTCGTCCCGCTGGTGTAGAGCAGGACCGCGACGGGGTCCGGGTCGTCCTCGGCCGCCGGCTCCGGGCCGGAGGCGGACGGGTCCTCGGACGCGGCCGCCTCGGTCTCCGCCATGAAGGAGTCGAGGTCGGCGGGCCGGAGCACCAGCGCGCCGGGGTGCCGGGACCGCAGCTCGTCCAGCTGCTGCTCGCCGAGCCGGTAGTTGAGGGGGACGAAGGGCACGCCCGCGACGGCGGCGCCGAACAGCGCGACCGGGTAGGCGAGGTGGTTCGCCGCCAGGTAGAGGACGGCGGGGTGGCGCCGGAACCGGTGGGCGGCCGCCCGGGCGAGGCGCAGCAGGCCGGCGGCGGTCAGCGAGCGGCCGTCCGCCGTCACCGCCGTCCGGTCGCCGGCCGAGGCCGCCATCTCCGCGATCATGGTGATGTTCATGAGAATGCTATTCTCACTCATCAAGATTCCTACTTGCAAGAGAGGGTAACGCGATGCAGATCGAGGGCAGTTCCGCGATCGTCGTCGGCGGCGCCGGCGGGCTCGGCGAGGCCACCGTCCGCCGCCTCCGCGCGGCCGGGGCCGAGGTGGTCGTCGCCGACCTCGCCGACGAGAAGGGCAAGGCGCTGGAGGACGAGCTCGGCGTCCGCTACGTGCGGACCGACGCCACCGACGAGGACTCCGTCCTCGCGGCGCTGGCCGAGGCAGAGGCGGCGGGACCGCTGCGCATCTCCGTGGACGCCCACGGCGGGCCGGCCAGCGGCGGCCGGCTCGTCGGCAAGGACGGCTCTCCCCTGGACCTCGCCGGCTTCCGCACGACCATCGAGGTGTACCTGACCGGCGTCTTCAACGTGATGCGCCTGGCCGCCGCCGCGATCGGGAAGCAGGAGCCCACCTCCGAGGACGGCGCCCGCGGCGTCATCGTCAACACCGCCTCCATCGCCGCCTACGAGGGGCAGATCGGCCAGATCCCCTACGCCGCAGCCAAGGGCGGGGTCGTCGGCATGACCGTCGTGGCCGCGCGCGACCTGTCGCCACTCGGCATCCGCGTCGTCACCATCGCGCCGGGGACGTTCCTGACCCCGGCCTACGGCAAGGCGGGCGACCAGCTGGAGGCGTACTGGGGGCCGCAGGTGCCGCACCCGAAGCGCATGGGCCGCACCCCGGAGTACGCCGCGCTCGTCCAGCACATCTGCGAGAACGACTACCTCAACGGCGAGGTCATCCGCCTCGACGGCGCGCTGCGGTTCCCGCCGAAGTGACCGGACCCCTCACCGGCAAGGTCGCGTTCGTCGCCGGCGCCAGCCGCGGCATCGGGCGGACGGTGGCGCTGGCGCTCGCGGAGGCGGGCGCCGGGGTCGCCGTCGCCGCGCGGTCCGAACGCGAGGGGCGGCTGCCCGGCACGATCCACTCGGTCGCCGGCCGGATCACCGCGGCGGGCGGCCGCGCCCTCGCCGTGCCCTGCGACGTCACCAGCGAGGACTCGGTCGCGGCGGCCGTGGCGGCGACCGCGGACGCGTTCGGCGGCATCGACATCCTGATCGCCAACGCCGGGATCCTCTGGCTCGGCCCGGTCGAGTCGACGCCGCTGCAGCGCTGGCAGCGGTGCCTCGACGTCAACCTGACCGGCGTCTTCCTGGTGACCAGGGCCGTCATCCCGCACATCAGGGCGCGCGGTGGCGGCTCCCTGGTGGCGGTGACGACGTCGGGGGTCGGCATGACCGGCCGCGGCGCGAACGCGTACTGGGTCTCCAAGGCCGCCGTCGAACGCCTCTACCTCGGCCTGGCCGCCGACCTCAGGCCCGACAACATCGCGGTGAACTGCCTGGCGCCGTCCCGTGTCGTCATCACCGAAGGCTGGATCGCCGGAGGGGGCGGCACGGAGATCCCGGACGAGATGGTCGAGCCGCCGGAGGCCATGGGGAGGGCGGCGGTGCTGCTGGCCGCCCAGGACGCGGGCGGCATCACCGGGACGGTCCAGCGTTCGGAGTCGCTCCCCTGACCCGGGGGACCGTCCGGGCTCAGTCGGGCCGCAGGCCGCGCAGGAACAGCCGCACGGCGACGCGCGTGTGGTGCTCCCAGGTGGCCTCGTCGCGCTCGATGCCGAACGAGGCGAGGCGCGCCGGCATGCCCGAGACCATGGCGATGAAGTGCTCGGCCAGGATCTCGGGCTCGTCGGCCTCGATCGCGCCGGTGGCGGCGTGCCGCCGGAGCAGCTCGACGAGGAGCGGCTTGCGCGGGAAGTGACCGGCCGCGTAGGCGCGGCTCGCGAGGTCGGGGAACCGTGACGCGTGCGCGATGGCGATCCTGCTCAGCCTGACCATGGACGGGTCCAGCGCCCGGCGCAGCGCGGTGCGCGCGATGGTCGTCAGCGCGCCCTCCAGGTCGTCGAGGTCCGGGGCGGCGGGCTCGGTCCCGGGCCAGTCGGGGTCGGGGACGGCCTGCCTCAGGACGGAGGCGAAGACCTCCTCCTTGCCTTTGAACCGGGCGTAGAGCGACGCCTTCGTGGTGCCGGCGGCACGCGCGATGGCGTCCATCGACGTGCCCTCGTAGCCGTGCTCCAGGAACAGGCTCAACGCGGCGTCGCGGACGGCGCGGTCCAGTTCCGCCGCCTCCTCCAGCGTGGGCCGCCCGCCGCGGCGGGACCGCGTCCTCGGCGGGAGGGCGCCGGAAGCGTCCGATGGCGACATGGACGGAAGTCTGCCAGAACGGGGGTCTGGCCAAAAACTAGACTCGTCAGTATGGTTTTTTCCACCGGACCCCTACAGCCGAGGAGGCGTCATGCCCGTGGCAGCAGGTCGGCGGGACGATGTCGAGGAACTGGACGCGCGCTTCCAGGAGCGCCGCAAGCAGGTCCCCGTGCTCGCGCAGCGCGCCGAGGCGGAGGGCATCGCGGCGATCCGGTCCCCCGAGGACATGGTCCCGCTGCTCTTCCCGCACACCACCTACAAGAGCTATCCGGAGTCGCTGGTCGCCAAGGGCCGGTGGGCGCAGATGAACCGCTGGCTGGACTCGCTGTCCACGTACCGGGTCGAGAACGTGGACGTGTCCGGCGTCGAGGACGTCGACGGCTGGATCGCCCGGCTGGAGGCCGCCGGGCATCTCGCTTCCAGCTCCAGCGGCACGAGCGGCAAGAACTCCTTCCTCAACAAGACCGAGCGGGACCGCGACGTCTCGCTGCGGAACTTCGTCGACTGCCTGACGGCGCTCGGCATGCCGCCCGAGCCCACCTGGCACGTCCTGCCCCTCGGCCCGCCGACCAGCGTCACCGCCCACCGGGTCTTCCGCGACATGGTCGTCGGCGCGTACCACCGGCCCGACGGCATCACGGTCGCCGAGAAGGCCGCGCCGGAGGGCCACCACCGCTACATGGCGCGGCTCACCGCGATGCGGCGGGCCATGGCGGACGGCACCGCGCGGCCCGACGAGGTCGCCGCCTTCGAGGAGGAGGCGGCACGGCGGCAGGCCGAGGTGACCGAGCGCCTGGACCGGATCGCGGAGCAGATCATCGCGCACCGCGCGGAACGCATGTTCTTCACCACGACGTTCCCGCTGGCCTTCCGGCTCTGCGAGGCCCTGGCGGAGCGCGGCCTCGCCGAGGGCGACCTCACCGGGGACAACGCGCTGAGCTCCGGAGGCGGCCTGAAGGGCCTGGCGCTCCCGCCGGACTACCTGTCGCGCATCTCCCGAACCCTGAACGTCGCGCCCGAGCGGCTCCTGCACTACTACTCGATGCAGGAGCTGAACGTCCGGATGCCGAAGTGCCCGGAGGGCCGCTACCACGTCCCGCCGCAGCTCACGCTGTTCGTGCTGGACCGCGATGGCGAGTCGTTCGCGGAGGTTTCGGACGGCCAGGTGGAGGGCCGCGCCGCCTTCTTCGACATGACCGTCGACGGGCGGTGGGGCGGCACGATCTCCGGCGACCGGATCCGCGCCGACCTCACCGGCTGCCCGTGCGGACGCCCCGGCCCCACCGTGTTCGACGAGATCACCCGGTACTCCGACCTGCCGGACGGCGACAAGATCACGTGCGCCGGCACCATCGACGCCTACGTCCGCGGCTTCATCGACGCCTGAGGAGCGGGTCATGAGCACGAGCACCACGGCCGGCGCGCGGACGAGGATCCCCGTGCCGCACTTCGTCCGGGGCCGCCTGGTCTGGGGCGAGGACGCCGAGTACATGTCGCGGGACTTCGGCGTCCCGTTCGCCACGCCCGCGCTGCGGCTGGACGAGCTGTTCGAGCCACGGACGCGGCCGGGCCCCGCCTTCGACGTCCCGATCTCGGAGATCATCGACCTGCTGGTGGAGACGGGGCGGCGGTTCGTCCTCGAGACGAACCCGTACCTGCAGGAGTCGCTGGAGATGACGCTGCGGGTCAGCCCGCTGCCGCGGCGCGTCGTCGAGAACACCTACCGGCGTCCCGGCCAGTTCCTGACCAGGGAGGCGCTGGAGTACCGGCTGCGCCGGACGTTCGGGAGCCTGGACGTCCTGGACGGCTGGGTGGAGCACACCGACCCGGCCGGCAACGTCAGCCGGGTGCGGGCGTTCCCGCCTCGCCTGGTGCACATGCTCGCGGGCAACTCCCCGAGCGGCGCGATGATGTCGGTCGCCGACGCCGCGCTGGTCAAGGCGGTCAACGTGTTCAAGATGCCGTCGGGCGACCCGTTCACGACGGTCGCGGTCCTGCGCACCATGGCCGACATCGCGCCGGACCACCCGGTGCTCCGCTCCATGTCGGCGGTGTACTGGCGGGGCGGCGACGCGCGGGTCGAGAACGCCCTGTACCGGTCGCAGTACTTCGACAAGCTGGTCGCCTGGGGCGGCGGCGAGGCGATCGCCAACGCCGCGAAGTACGTCGCCCCGGGCTTCCAGCTGATCTCGTTCGACCCGAAGGTGTCGATGGCGGTCGTCGGCCGGGAGGCATTCGCGTCGCAGGAGCGGCTGCGGGAGGCGGCCGACCTCGCGGCCGCCGACGCGACCGTCTACAACCAGGACGCCTGCGTGGCGCCCCGGCAGATCTTCGTCGAGGGCACCCTCGACCAGGTCGACCGCTTCTGCGCGCTGCTGTGCGAGCGGATGGGGGTGGACCGGGAGTTCGGCTCCGCGGTCGGCCCGCGGCCGCCCGCCGACATCCGCGAGGCCGTCGAGGGGCTGCGCTTCCTGGAGCCGGACTACCGGGTCTGGGGCGACCACGACGGCCGGGGCCTCGTCGTGCGCTCCCCCGAGCCGGTCGACTTCCACCCGACGAACAAGACGGTCAACGTCGTGCCGGTGATGGACGTGCTCGACGCCGCCGGGCACGCGACCGTGGCGACCCAGACCGTCGGCGTCTACCCGGCGCACCTGAAGGCCGAGCTGCGCGACCGGCTCGCCACCGCCGGCGTCCAGCGGGTGGTGAAGCTCGGCAGCGCGCTCAAGAGCAGCCTCGGCAACCCGCACGACGCGATGTACCCGCTGCACCGGATGGTCCACTGGGTGGTCGACGACGATGCCTGAGCCCGGACGGGAGGCGGGCATGCGGTACCGGCTGCTCGGCCGTTCCGGCATGCGGGTCAGCGAGCTGTGCCTCGGCACCATGACGTTCGGCTCCGGCGGCCGGACGGCCGGTGCCGACGAGGACGCGTGCCGCGCCATCTACGCCGCGTACCGGGCGGCGGGCGGGAACTTCGTCGACACCGCCGGCGTCTACTCCGGCGGCGAGAGCGAGACGATCGTCGGCCGGCTGATCGCCGCCGAGCGCGACGCGGTGGTGGTCGCGACCAAGTTCGCGCTGCCGGCCGGCGGCGACGCAAACTCCGGCGGCGGCCACCGCAAGAGCATGCGCCGCAGCGTCGAGACGAGCCTGCGGCGGCTCGGCACCGACCACGTCGACCTGCTGTGGGTGCACGCGTGGGATCAGTGCACGCCGGCCGAGGAGACCCTGCGCGGGCTCGACGACCTCGTCCGGGCGGGCAAGGTCCTGGCGATCGGCGTCAGCAACACGCCCGCGTGGGTGATCGCCCGGTCGCAGGCCATCGCCGAGCTGCGCGGCTGGAGCGCCTTCTGCGCGCTGCAGGTGGAGTACTCGCTGGCCGCCCGCACGGTGGAGCGCGAGCTCCTGCCGATGGCGGCGTCGCTCGGGCTGGCCGTGAGCGGATGGAGCCCGCTCGCGCGCGGCCTCCTCGCAGGCAAGGAGCCGGGCGCCCGGGCGAAGGCGCTGTACCCGGGGCTGCGGCGGGCGGTGGACGCCGCAGTGGCCGTGGCGGCGGAGATCGGCACCACGACCGCGCGCGTCGCGCTCGCCTGGCTGCTGAGGCAGGGCGTCACGCCGGTGCTGGGCGCCAGCAGGCCCGCGCAGATCCGCGACAACCTCGGCGCGCCGGACGTCCGGCTGGACGGCGAGCAGGCGGCGCGGCTGGACGAGGCCACCCGCGTCGACCTCGGATACCCGCACGACTTCCTCCGCGCGCGGTGCCCGACCCTCGCGATCCCCGATGGAGAATTGCGTTCTCTATGACAGAGAAGCTAGATTCCATGTATGGCGCACGACCATGGCTTCCATCCGGTCCGGGTCACCCGGGTCATCGACGAGACGGCCGACGCGCGGACCTACGCGCTCGACGCGCCGTTCTCCTACCGCGCGGGCCAGTTCCTCACGTTCAAGGCCTGCGGGACCCTGCGCAGCTACTCGATGTCCAGCTCGCCGGACACCGACACCGAGCTGCGGACGACGGTGAAGCGGGTGCCGGGCGGCCTGGTCTCCAACTGGATGCTCGACAACCTCCGGCCCGGCGACCTGGTCGAGGTCACCCGCCCGGCGGGCGCGTTCTGCCTGCGCGAGACCGCGGCCCCGCTGGTGGCGTTCTGCGGGGGCAGCGGCATCACGCCGATCGCGTCCCTCGTCAAGAGCGCGCTGGCCACCACCGAACGGCGCGTCCGGGTGCTGGCGGCCGACCGGGACGGCGGCTCGGTCATCTTCGGGGACGAGCTCGCCGAGCTGGCGGGCCGGCATCCCGGGCGCTTCGAGATCGAGCGCCACCTCGACGCCGAGCGCGGCCTCGTCACCGGCGACCGGGTCCGCGCCTTCACCGGCGCCGACCAGGACGCCGACTTCTACATCTGCGGCCCGGCGCCGTTCATGGACCTCGTGGAGAGCACCCTGCTGTCGCTGGGCGTGGAGGAAGGCCGCATCTTCATCGAGCGGTTCACCGCTGCGGACGAGGCGCCGGCGGGCCCGGAGAAGGAGGGCACGGTCACGATCTCCCAGGGCGGCAAGAAGAAGACCGTCCCGCAGCGCGCCGGCGAGACGCTGCTCCAAAGCGCGCGCAGAGCCGGGCTGGTGCCGCCGTTCTCCTGCGAGGCGGGCAACTGCGCCACGTGCATGGCCCAGGTCACCGAAGGAGAGGCCAAGATGCGCGTCAACAACGCGCTGGAGGACGACGAGGTCGCCGAAGGCTGGGTCCTCACCTGCCAGGGCGAGCCGACGACCGAGCACGTCACCGTCGTCTACGAGGACTGACATGGGCGTTCGCCACCAGCACTGGATCGGCGGCCGACCCGCGGAACCGGCGGACGGCGGCTACCTCCCCACCGTCGACCCCTCGACGCGGCTGCCGGGCGACGAGATCGCCGCGGGCTCGGCCGCCGACGCGGACCGCGCCGTGACGGCGGCGGCCGCCGCGCAACCGGGCTGGGCAGAACGGTCCGGCGCGGAGCGCGCCGAGGTGCTGCACCGCGTCGCCGGCGCCATCGAAAGCGGCGCCGAAGAGCTCATGGAAGTGGAGCGGGCGTGCACCGGGAAGACCGAGGGCCAGCTCCGCATGGAGGTCGGCATGTCGGCCGACTACTTCCGCTACTACGCCGGGATCCTGCGCGCCCACCACGGCCGCACCATCGACCTCGGCGCCGGGAACCACGCCTACACGCGGCTCGAACCGTACGGCGTCGTCGCGGCGATCACCCCGTGGAACCTGCCCCTGAACCAGGCGTGCCGGGCGCTCGCCCCGGCGCTGGCCGCCGGGAACGCGGTGGTCGCCAAGCCGTCGGAGTTCACCTCGGTGTCGACGCTGTGCCTGGCCCGCCTCGCCTGCGAGGCCGGGCTCCCGGACGGGCTGCTGAACGTGGTGACGGGCACCGGCCCGGACGCCGGCACGCCGCTCGCCGCCCATCCCGGAGTGCGGCGCGTGACCTTCACCGGCTCGGTCGCCACCGGACGTCTCCTGGCCGGGATCGCCGCCGACCGGCTCGTCCCGATGACGCTCGAACTCGGCGGCAAGTCGCCGCTGCTGGTGTTCGCCGACGCCGACACCGACCGGGCGATCGCCGCGGTGGTGTCGGCGGTCGCGTTCAACGCCGGGCAGGTGTGCTCCGCCACGACCCGCCTCCTCGTCGAGGCGCCCGCCCATGACGCGGTGGTCGCCGGTGTCGTGGAGGCGGTCGAGCGGCTCCGGCCGGGCGCCGACTTCGGGCCGATGATCACCGAGGCGCAGTTCCGCAAGGTCCTGGAGCACTTCGACGACGCGAAGCGCCAGGGCGCGGTTCCGGTCACCGGCGGGTCCGCCTACGACGACGGGCCCGGGGCGAGCGGACGGTTCATCCGTCCGACCGTCTACGCCGGGGTGGCACCCGACCTCAGGATCGCCCGCGAGGAGGTGTTTGGGCCCGTCCTCGTCACGATGCCGTTCGCGGACGAAGCCGAGGCGGTCGCGCTCGCCAACGACACCGACTACGGGCTCGTCGCGGCGGTCTGGAGCGGCGACGCCGCCCGCGGGCTGCGGGTCGCCGAGCGGATCGACGCGGGGCAGGTGGCGGTGAACGGCGGCGCGCTCGGCATCGAGACGCCGTTCGGCGGCTTCAAGGCCAGCGGATACGGACGGGAGAAGGGCATCGAGGCCCTCCACGAGTACGCCCAGACCAAGACGATCAGCCTGTCCCTGCGCCCCTGAGGGCTCCGCCCCGGAGAGGACCCCATGGAAGAGAGCGAGAAGCTGAGCGCGGCGCGCGCGGTGCGCCGCGCCGTGCTCGGCGACGCCTACGTCGACGGCTCGGCCGCCGATCCCGACCCGGTCACCGCGGACTTCCAGGACTACGTGACGGCGGTGGCGTGGGGCGCGTGGGCGCGGGGCGGCGCCCTGACCAACCGCGACCGGAGCCTGCTGGTGCTGGCGATGACCGCCGCGCTCGGGCGGATGGAGGAGTTCCGCCTGCACGCGGGCAGCGCGCACCGCGCGGGCGTGACCGACGCGGAGATCGACGAGCTCCTGTTCCAGGTCACCGGCTACTGCGGCGCCCCCGCAGGCGTCGCCGCGCGGAGGAGCGTCAAGCAGGTCCGCGCGGAACGCGAGCGGGCCGCGCGGGACGGGGCGGGACGGTGACGGCCGTCGGGTTCGTGGGCCTCGGCAACATGGGCGCCGCACTGGCCGCCAACCTCGTCGGAGCGGGCCTGGCGGTCGTCGCGCACGACGCCGCCGGGCCGGAGCGCTGCCCGCCGGGCGCGACCCATGTCGGCGACGCCGGGCAGATCGCCGAGAAGACCGACGTCGTGGTGTTCAGCCTGCCGGACGGGACGGCCTCCGAGCAGGTGGCCCGGGAGATCGCCGGGACGCCCGGCCGCCGCGCCGCCCACGTCGTCGACACCTCCACGATCGGGGTGAGCGCCGCCCGTGACGTCGCCGCGCTGCTGGCGGAGAGCGGGATCGGCTACGTCGACGCGCCCGTGTCGGGCGGTGTCGCGGGAGCCCGCGCCCGCACGCTCGCGGTCATGTACAGCGGTACGGACGAGTCCTGCGAGCGCGTCGAGCCGGTCCTCGCCGGGCTGAGCGACCGCCGCCACCGCGTCGGCGACCGGCCGGGGCTCGCGCAGGCCCTGAAGCTGGCGAACAACTTCCTGTCGGCGACCGCGCTCGCCGCGACCAGCGAGGCGGTCGCGTTCGGCGTGGCGGCCGGGCTCGACATGGGCACGATGCTCACCGTGCTCAACGCGGCGAGCGGCCGCAGCGCCGCGACCAGCGACAAGTTTCCCGAGCACGTGCTCACCGGCCGCTACGCGTCCGGGTTCACCAACTCCCTCATGAGCAAGGACGTCCGCCTCTACCTGCGCTCCGTGGAGGATCAGGGCGGCCCCACCGCGGTCGGCGCGGTGACGGCGTCGATCTGGGAGCGGTTCGCCGACGCCGAGCCCGGCGCGGACTTCACGCGCATCTTCCCCTTCGTCCAACACCCGTGAGGTGCCGATGCGGTTCATCTTCCACTATCCCGAGACCGGCGGGCTCGACGGCGACGTCCTCGACGCCGGGCCGCTGCGCGACGTGGCGGCCGCGGCGGAGCGCGCCGGCTTCGACGGGCTGTCGCTCAGCGAGCATCCGGTGCCGGGCGCCCGGTGGCTGGCGTCGGGCGGGCACCAGACGCTCGATCCGTTCGTCGCGCTCGGGTACGTCGCCGCGGCGACCGAGCGGCTGCGGCTGCTCACCCATCTGGCCGTCGCGCCCTACCGCAACCCGTTCCTGCTCGCCAAGGCCGCCGCGACGCTCGACAAGCTCTCGGGCGGCCGGCTGATCCTCGGGCTCGGCACCGGCTACCAGAAGAGCGAGTTCCACGCCCTCGGCGTCGACATCGACGAGCGCAACGCCCTGTTCGACGAGACGCTGGACGTGCTCCCGCTGCACTGGAGCGGCGAGCCGTTCGGCTACCAGGGCCGGCATTTCAGCGCCCGCGACGTCATCGCGCGGCCCCGCCCCGTCCAGGACCCGATCCCGATCTGGATCGGCGGGAACTCCCGGCTCAGCCGCCGCCGCGTCGCGGAGCGGGCGCAGGGCTGGATGCCGATGACCGGCGGCGCGCAGCTGAGCACCACCGCCCGCACCCCCGCCCTCGGCACGCTCGACGAGCTGGCCGTGGCCGTGTCCGAGATGCGGGAGGCGGCGGCCGCGGCCGGCCGCGACGACCGCATCGACGTGCTGCACTCCTACCAGGGCCCGGGGATCGAGACGCCCGCCGCCGACGCGGACCGGCACCGGGAGGCGCTCGGCGAGATCGAGAAGGCGGGCGTCACCTGGGTGCTGGTGTCGAGCCGGACCGCCTCGCTACCGGCCACGCTGGAGTTCCTGGACTCGTTCGGCGCCACCTATCTGCGGGACGGGCGGTAGCCGGATGGGCTGGTTCGAGGAACGCGGCGGCCTCGCCGGCACCGTCGCGGTGATCACGGGCGGTGCGGGTGGCCTCGGCGAGGCCGTCACGGCGGATCTGGCCGCCAACGGCGTCCGCCCCGCGGTGCTCGACGTCGACGGCGACGCGGTCACCGCGCTGCGAAGCTCGCTGGAGGAGCAGGGCCGCGACGCGATCGTCCGGCAGGGCGACGTCCGCGACCCCGACGCGCTCGCCGCGCTGTTCGCGGCCGTGGACGACCGCTGGGGACGCCTCGACACCCTCGTCAACGTCGTCGGCGGGACGTTCCGGGCGCCCTTCACCGACACCACGCCGAAGGGCTGGGACGCCCTGCTGCGCGCGAACCTGACGCACGTCCTGCACGCCTGCTCGCTCGCCGCCGGGCGGATGCGGGCGGGCGGTCGCGGCGGCAGCATCGTCAACATCACGACCATCGAGGCGCACCGGGCCGCGCCCGGTTTCGCGGTCTACGCGGCGGCGAAGGCCGCGGTCGAGCAGTTCGGGCGGACGCTCGCCGTCGAGCTGGCACCGGACGGCATCCGGGTCAACAACGTCGCGCCCGACTACGCACCGACGGCGAGCCTCGCGAAGCTGTCGGCGGGCGACCACGCCCTGTCCGACCCGGCCGGGATCCGCGTCGCGTTCCCCATGGGACGGGTGGGCCGGGCCGCCGACGTCTCGGGGTGCGTGGTGTTCCTCGCCTCGGGCCTGTCGGCTTATGTCACCGGGAGCACCCTGCACCCGGACGGCGGCACCCACGCGTCCTCCGGCTGGTTCAACTGGCCCGGGACGGGATGGGCGAACCATGTGCCGATGCCGGTGCTGGAGAAGTTGGCGCCGGAGGGCTGACCGCACGCCGCCGTTCAGGCGCCGGGCGCGCGTCCGTGGCGTTCCTTGAGGACCCGGCGCAGCACCTTGCCCGACGGCAGGCGCGGGATCTCCTCGACGAGCACGACCTCCTTCGGCCGCTTGTAGGAGGCCAGCCGGTCGCCCACCAGCGCGATCAGCTCGGCGGGCTCGACCGGCTCGGCGGACTCGGCCGGGGCGACCGCCGCGACGACCGCCTCGCCGTCCGCCGCGTCCGGGATCCCGTACACGGCGCAGTCGGCGACGCCGGGATGGCCGTGCAGCACGGCCTCGACCTCGGCGGGCGCGACCTGGAACCCGCGCACCTTGATCATTTCCTTGGCGCGGTCGGTGAGGCGGACCCAGCCGTCGGCGTCGATGTGGCCGACGTCGCCGGTGCGGTACCAGCCGTCGTCGAAGGCGGCCGCGGTCGCGTCCGCGGGCAGGTAGCCGGCCATGAGCGACGCCGACCGTGCCTGGATCTCGCCGGTCTCCCCCGGCCCGGCCACCGCGCCGGTCTCCAGCGACACCACCCGCAGCGTCACCCCCGGTGCGGCGCGTCCCACGCTGTCGAGGCGCGCGCCGCGGACGGGATTGCAGGCGATGACGGGCAGCTCGCTCGCGCCGTAGGCGGGCACCCAGCCGACGCCCGCCCGCCGAGTCACGGTCTCGGCGACCTCCGGGGTCACCGGTGTCGCGCCCCACATGATGTAGCGCAGCGACGACAGGTCGAACGACTCCAGCTTCGGGTGCGACGCGATCGCCAGCGCGATCGGCGCGACGGCCATCTCCACGGTGATGCGGTCGGCCTCGATGGTGCGCAGCAGCACGTCCAGGTCGAAGCGGCGGTGCAGCCGCATCCAGGCGCCGGTCCCCAGCGCCGTCTCGATGTTGAGCAGGCCGAGGATGTGCGAGGGTGGCGTGGCGATCTGGATCCGGTCCCGCCCGGTCAGCTCCAGCGTCGCGCGCCAGTCCCGGACGGCGGCGCGGAACGAGGCGTGCGTGTGCCGGACGGCCTTCGGCAGGCCGGTCGTCCCGGAGCTGAACACCAGGACGGCGTCGGCGCCGGGCGCGGGCTCGGGGAAGGTCGCGGACGACGGCTCGATCGGCTCCTCGTCCAGGTGCAGCATCGGCATGAGCTCGGCGAGGAGCGGGTGGTCGCCCACCGCGTGCGCCGGCTCGGTGATCTTCAGGGCGTGCTCGACCTCGCCGCGCCTCCAGGCGGGACTGAACAGCACGACCGCCGCCCCGAGCCGCCAGATCGCCCGGACGGCGACGACGAACTCGGGCCGGTTCGAGCACATGAGCGCGACGCGGTCGCCGGGCCGCACGGCCCGCCTCGCCAGCGTCATGGCCAGCCCGCCGGCGAGCGCGTCGAGCCGCGCGGCGCTGTACTCGCGCTCCTCGAAGGCGAGCGCTGCCCGCTCGCCCGCGTCGCCGCGCGTTGACCGGCCGCTCATGTGACCGAGGGCGTGTTCGCCGGGTCGCCGTGCTCCCCGAGCCGGGGCGGCGCGCCGTAGCGGGGCTCGTATCCGGCGACCTTGATCGGGCTGCCGACCAGCCGGTACTCCCCCGCCTTCACGATGACGTCGGGGGCGGCCAGCAGCGCCTCCGGCAGCGTCCGGACGGCGGCGGCCGGGATGCCGAGGGGGCGCAGCCGGGCCTCCCAGCCCGCGGCGGTGTCCGTGGCGAGGACGCCCGTCACCACGGCGAGGACCTCCTCGCGCCGGGCCACCCGCTCCGCCATCGTCGGGAAACCCTCGACGCCCGTCTCACCGCAGAACGCCTTCCAGAAGCCGTCATGCGTGATGAACAGCGCGAGATGTCCGTCGGCGGTCGGGAAGAGCTGTGCCGGGACGTAGTACGAGTGCGCCCCGAACGGCAGACGGCGCGGCTCGGCGCCCTCGTTGAGGTAGGCGGACGCGCGGTAGTTGAGCTGGGACAGCATCACGTCGCGCAGCGACACCTCCACCTGACCACCGCGTCCCGACACGATCTGGGCGAGCAGCCCCAGCGCGGCGGTCAGCCCCGCCGAGTTGTCGGCCGACGAGTAGCCCGGCAGCGTCGGCGGCCCGGACGGGTCGCCGGTCAGCGCGGCGACCCCGGTCGCGGCCTGGACGACGTAGTCGAAGGCGGGATGGTCGCCGGCGTGCAGGCCGAAGCCGGTGAGCGCGACGCAGACGATCCGCTCGTTGTGGCGGCGCAGCGCCTCGTAGGTGAGCCCGAGCCGGTGGATCGCGGACGGCTTGAGGTTGACCAGCAGCGCGTGCGCCTCGGCGACCAGTTCGCCCAGCCGGGCCTGCCCGTCCTCGGCGGTCAGGTCCAGCCGGACGCTGCGCTTGCCGCGGTTGAGGCTGGCGAAGTAGGCGTCGCTCACCTGCCGCGACAGGTCCCCGCCCGGTGGCTCGATCTTGGTGACCTCGGCGCCGAGGTCGGCGAGCATCATCGTGGCGTAGGGGCCGGCGAGGATGTGGCCGACCTCCAGCACGCGGACGCCCGCCAGCGGCCCCGCGCTCATCTCAGCTCCGCCGCCAGCCCGGCGAGCATCTCCTTGGTCCGTTCCTTGGAGGCGACCAGCTCGTCCCGGCCCTCGCCGATCGGCAGCAGCCGCACCGACAGGTCGGTGACGCCGGCGTCGGCGAACCGGCGCAGCCGCGCCTTGATGGCCGCCTCGTCGCCGGCCGCGCAGATGTCGCCGACGTCGCGGGCGGCGCCGTACTCCAGCAGCCGCTGGTAGTTCGGGGAGATCTCCGCCTCGCCGAGGATGCGGTTGGCGCGCTCGCGCGCCGCGTCCACCTCCGACGGCCTGCACAGGCACACCGGGACGCCCGCGACGATCCGCGGCGCGGGGCGTCCAGCGGCCTCGGCCGCCGCTGTGATGCGCGGGACGACGTGCTCGCCGACGGCCTTCTCGTCCGCCATCCACAGCACCGTCCCGTCGGCCCGCTCCCCCGCGAGCTTCAGCATCACCGGGCCGAGCGCGGCCACCAGCACCGGCAGCGGGCCCACCGGCCCGAGGCCCAGCGGGTTGTGCACCGTGAACGTCTTGTTCTCCACCTCGACCGGGCCCGGCCCGGCGAACGCGGCGTCGAGGACGTCGAGGTAGTCGCGGGTGTACCCGGCGGGCCGCTCGTAGGGCAGCCCGAGCATGTCCCGCACGATCCAGTGGTGGGACGGGCCGACGCCGAGCGCGAGCCGCCCGCCCGTGGCGGCCTGCGCGGACAGCGCCTGCCGCGCCAGCGCGATCGGATGCTGCGCCTGCAGCGGGACCACCGCGGTCCCGATCTCGATCCGGTCCGTCGCCGTGCCCATCAGCGCCACCGCCAGCAGCGCGTCGAAGTCCGTCGGGACCTGCGGCACCCACACGGTGTCCAGCCCGGCGGACTCGGCCCACCGGGCGTCCTCCACCATCCGCTTCGCCTTGCGGGCGGAGTCCCCGCGCTCCGGCCCGCTCATCACACCGATCCGCACGGCTCCTCCAAGTTCGCTGGGGTCAGGTCGACGCGCACGCGGCCGGGTGCCGGCCCGGCCGCGTGCGCCTCCGCGCGCGCCGTGCGCGGAGGGTCAGGGGGTCAGCCCCGCTCGGTCGAGGCGGGGGCGGCGGTCAGCGCGCGCACCCCGTCCACGAGCTCGCCGAGCGGGGTGCCGGTCGGGAACACCGCGGCGGCGCCCGCCTCGCGCAGGCGCGGGACGTCGGCCGCCGGGACGGTCCCGCCGACGATGACGGTGATGTCGGCGGCGCCGGCGGCGCGCAGGCCCTCGACGGTGCGGGCGGTGAGCGCCAGGTGGGCGCCGGACAGGATGCTGAGGCCGACGACCGCGACGTCCTCCTGCAGCGCGATCGCCACGATGTCGTCGACGCGCTGCCGGATGCCGGTGAACACCACCTCGAAGCCGGCGTCGCGCAGCGCGCGGGCGACGACCTTCGCGCCGCGGTCGTGGCCGTCGAGGCCGGGCTTGGCGATCAGGACGCGGGTCGGCATCAGAACACCACCGGTTGCCGGAACTCGCCCCAGACCGCCTTCAGCGCGGCGACCATCTCGCCGACCGTGCAGTAGGCGCCGGCGCAGTCGATCAAGGGGCCCATCAGGTTGTCCTCGCCTTCGGCGGCGCGGGACAGCTCGGCGAGCCGGGCGCGGACGGCCGCGGGATCGCGCTCCGCCTTCACCCGCGCCAGCCGTTTCAGCTGCCGGTCCCGGCCGGCCGGGTCCAGCTCGTAGGTCGCGATCTCGGGCGCCGGCTCGTCGGAGGCGAACCGGTTGACGCCGACGACCGGGCGCGCGCCCGACTCGACGTCCCGCTGGAGCCGGTACGCCTCGTCGGCGATGAGGCCCTGAAGGTAGCCGTCCTCGATCGCGCGGACCATCCCGCCGTGCCGGTCGAGGTCGTCCATGATCTCGACGATGCGCGCCTCGGTCGCGTCGGTGAGCGCCTCCACGAAGTAGGAGCCGCCGAGCGGGTCGGCGACCCGGGCGACGCCCGTCTCGTGGGCGAGGATCTGCTGGGTGCGCAGCGCCAGCGTCGCCGACTCCTCGCTGGGCAGCGCGAACGGCTCGTCCCACGCGGCGGTGAACATCGACTGGACGCCGCCGAGCACCGACGCCATCGCCTCGTAGGCGACCCGCACGACGTTGTTGCGCGCCTGCGGCGCGTACAGGGACGCGCCGCCCGCCACGCACCCGAACCGGAACATCGACGCCTTGTCGGTGGTCGCGCCGTAGCGCTCCCGGACGATGGTCGCCCAGCGCCGCCGTCCCGCCCGGTACTTGGCGATCTCCTCGAAGAAGTCGCCGTGCGTGTAGAAGAAGAACGACACCTGCGGCGCGAACTCCTCGATCGTCATCCGGCCGCGCTCGACGACGGTGTCGCAGTAGGTCACCCCGTCGGCGAGCGTGAACGCCATCTCCTGGACGGCGTTGGCGCCGGCGTCGCGGAAGTGCGCGCCCGCCACCGAGATCGCGTTGAACCGCGGCACCTCCGCCGCGCAGAACTCGATGGTGTTGGCGATCAGCCGCAGCGACGGCTCGGGCGGCCAGATCCAGGTGCCGCGCGAGGCGTACTCCTTGAGGATGTCGTTCTGGATGGTGCCGGTGAGCTTCGCGCGCGGCACCCCCCTGCGCTCGGCCGCGGCCACGTAGAACGCCAGCAGGATCGCGGCCGTCCCGTTGATGGTGAAGCTGGTGCTGATCGCGTCCAGCGGGATGCCGTCGAACAGGATCTCGGCGTCGGCGAGGGTGTCGACGGCGACGCCGACGCGGCCGACCTCGTCGGCCACCTCCGGATCGTCGGAGTCGTAGCCGCACTGGGTGGGCAGGTCCAGCGCCACGGAGAGCCCGGTGCCGCCCTGGTCGAGCAGGTAGCGGTAGCGGCGGTTGGACTCCTCCGCGGTGCCGAACCCGGAGTACTGCCGGAACGTCCAGAGCCGGCCCCGGTAGCCGGAGGCGTAGTTGCCGCGGGTGAACGGGAAGCAACCCGGCTCGGGGGGCTCGGCTCCCGCGTCCGCCGGCCCGTAGACCGGCTGGAGCGGGATGCCGGACGCGGTCCGCGTGAAATCCGTCTTCGCGGGATCGTTCATCGCCGGATGCGGACGCGTCATACGGACATCAGGCGGGCGAGGTTGCCGCCCATGATCTTCGCCTGGTCGGCCTCCGACAGCCTGCCAAGCGCGTCGACGTAGCTGACCGGGTCGGCGAGCCCCTCCGGGTGCGGGTAGTCCGAGCCGAACAGCACCCGCTCGACCCCGATGAGGCCGGCGAGCTCGGCCATGTCCTCCTCCCAGAACGGGCTGACGTGGATGTTGCGCTTGACGGCCTCGACCGGGTCCTCGGTGAACGCCTCCGGCGCCTTCTTGCGCACGTCGGCGAGCTGGTCGAGCAGCGGCGGCAGCCAGGACGAGCCGTTCTCGATGACCGCGATCTTCAGCTCGGGGAACCGCGACAGCAGGCCGTGGCAGGCCATGGACCCCACCGCGTCGGTGACCGGCCGCCACTCGGCCAGCATCCGGAACGCGTTGGTCTTGAACGGCAGCATCTCCGCGCCGTGGCCCTCCCAGTCGTTGGCGTACCGGCTGTAGCCGCTGTCGGAGGAGTGCATCCCGACCAGCACGCCCTCGTCGACGATCCGCTTCCAGAACGGGTCGAACTCGGGGAGCGCGAACGAGCGCGGGCCCCGGTACCCGGGGACGGGCGCGGGCCGGATCAGCACGACCTTCGCGCCGCGCTCCAGGCACCAGTCCAGCTCGGCGATCGCCTTCTCCACGACGGGCAGGCTGATGACCGGGGTGGTGTAGATGCGGTCCTTGTAGTTGAAGGACCAGGTCTCGTGCAGCCACTGGTTGAGGGCGTGGACGACCACGTGGATGAGGTCGGGGTCGTCGCGCATCCGCTCCTCGATGAGGCTGGCGAGCGTGGGGAACATCAGCGTGCGCTGGATGCCCAGCTCGTCCATCAGCTCCAGGCGCGGGCCCGGCTCGCGGAAGGCGGGGACGGAGCGCATCGGCTCGCCGAAGATCTCCCGCTTGCTCTTGCCCTCGGGGTTGCCGTGCCGGAAGTAGTCCTCCATCGCGCCCGGGCGGGCGACGACGTCGAAGGTGGGGTTGGGGATGTACTCGCTGATCTGGCCGCGAATCGCGATCTTGGTGCGTCCGTCCACCTGGACGTAGCGGATGGCGCCCGCGTACTGCTTCGGCAGGTACCGCGTCAGGGCGTCCTGCGTCTCGTACAGGTGGTTGTCGGCGTCGAACAGCGGATACGGCAGCGCGCGCGTCGTCATCGAGATCCTCCTTTACCGATAGCGAGAATACTATTCTCACTATGCGCGCATCGCAATGTCCCGGCGGAGCAGGAACTTCTGGATCTTGCCGCTGGCGGTGCGCGGGAAGTCCTCGACGGCGTGCAGCTCCTCCGGCCACTTCTGCCGGCCGAGCCCCGCCCGCTCCAGATGGGCCCGCATCTCCTCGATCGTCGGCGCCGCGGCGTCCGGCTTCGGCCGGACCACGGCCGCGGCGTGCTCGCCGAGCCGTGCGTCCGGGGCCGCGACGACGGCGGCCTCGGCGATCCCCGGCATGCCGAGCAGCGCCTCCTCGACCTCCAGCGCGCTGATGTTCTCCCCGCCCCGGATGATGATGTCCGACTTGCGATCAGTGATCGTCAGATAGCCGTCCTCATCGACCATGCCGACGTCACCCGTGCGGTACCAGCCGTCATCGTCGAACGCCCGGCGAGTCAGCTCCGGATCGGTATAGCCGATGCACAGGTCCGGGCCCCGGCTGAAGATCTCACCGTCCTCGCCCAGCCGGATCTCCACGCCGGGCAGCGCTTCGCCGTCGGTGTGCAGGCGCTTGGCCGCCGGAGCGGTGAGCGCCGAGCCCGTGATGGACGGGTGCTCGGTGCTGCCATAGGACCGGTGGACCGTGATGCCGAGGTCCGTGAGCCGGGTGGTGACCGCCAGCGGGACGGCCGCTCCCCCGAGTCCGGCGAACCGCATGTTCGGCAGATGCTCCGGCGTGAAGTCGGGATGGTCGAGGAGGCTCGTCATGTAGTACGGGACGCCGCCGCACACGGTCAGGTCGTCGCTCTTCATCAGCGCCAGGACCCGGCCGGGGTCCCAGACGTCGGCGAGGTTCACGCCCCAGCCGCGCAGCACGGGGATCAGGAAGGCCGAGATCATGCCGATGAAGTGGCCGACCGGCGCGGAGGTGATCTGCCGGGCGATGTCCGGCGGGTAGCGGTCGGAGAGCTGGCGGGTCTCGTAGCCGAGAGTCCGGTGGCTGTGCACGACGCCCTTCGGGTCGCGCGTCGTGCCGGAGGTGAACGCGATCACCGCCGGGCCGGCCGGGTCCACGGCCGCCACGCCGGGCAGCGGGTCGGCGGCGAGCAGGTCGTCGAAGTCGCGCCCCACCACCCCGACGGCCGGGACGTCCGCGCAGACGTCGGGCTGGAACTCCATACGGCCGAACCGCTCGGCGGTCACGAACACCCGCGGGCGGACGGCCTTGAGGATGTACCCGACCTCCTTGCGTCCATAGAAGTGGACGATCGGTACGACCGTCGCCCCGAGGAACGCCGACGCCCAGAAGACCGCCGCCGCCTCCATCCAGTTCGGCAGTTGGAACGCCACCACGTCGCCGGGCCGGACGCCGCGGGCCTGGAGCCCGGCGGCGAGCCTCCGCGCGGTCCGCTCGACGTCGCGCAAGGTGCCGGACCACGGCCGCACCGACGAGTACACCCGGAACACCGCGTCGGGTGCGGCGGCGAGGCCCCGTGCCAGCATCTCGCCTAGGGTCTCCCGGGTCCACCAGCCCTCCGCCTCGTACCGCTTGGCCAGGGCCTCAGGGATCGTTCGCATGGTGATGGCTCCAATTCCCGGTGCGGGGCCGCCGACGGCTTGTGAATATCACGTTCTCGACAAGGAGAACAGTCATCTCTCGCCGGTGGAGGACAGCGTGATCGACTGGGTGGGGCACGCCTCGGCGGCGTTGCCGATGTCCTCGGCGGAGTCCTCGCCAGGCCCGGTCGCGATCCGCACCCTCCCCCGCTCGTCGAGCTCGAAGGTGGCGGGGGCGTAGAACGCGCACACCCCCGTGCCGACGCAGGTCCGCGGCGTGACCGCGACCTCCGGGCGCCCTCCGCCCGCGGTGCCGCCGTCCGGGCGCTCGCCGTCCGGGCGCTCGCCGCCCGTGGTGCCGCCGCTCATCCGAACACCACCGGGAGCCGGGCCGGGCCGCGCATCTGCAGGCCCATGAGGACGGGCCGGGGCTCGTCCGGGTCCCAGCGCAGGTCCGGCAGCCGGTCGAGGATCGCGTTCAGCGCCACCGTCATCTCCGCGCGGGCGAGGTGCATGCCGAGGCACACGTGCGGGCCGCCGGCGAACGACAGGTGCGGGCGCAGCGGCCGGAACACGTCGAAGGAGTCCGGGTCGTCCCACCGGGACGGGTCGTGGTTCGCGGCGGTGAGGCACAGCGCCACCCGCGAGCCCGCCGGTATGCGGACCCCGCCGAGCGAGGCGTCCCGCGTCGCCATGCGGAAGAACGTCGGGTCGGTCACCTCCCAGCGCAGCGACTCCTCGATCGCCGCCCGGACGAGCGAACGGTCGCGCCGGACGGCGCCGAGCTGGTCCGGGTTGTTCAGCAGCGCCCACAGCGTGATGCCGAGCTGCCGCCACGTCGTCCCGGAGCCGGCCGTGAGGATCAGCCGCGCGAACGCTAGGACCTCCTCGTCGGTGACGCCGCGGAGGGTGCCGTCCTCGTCGCGGACCCGCTCCCGGACCAGCCTGCTGATCAGGTCGTCCCGCGGGTTCTCGCGCCGGTGGGCGATCAGCGGGAGCAGCATGTCCGCCGCGTCCGCGGAGGCGGCCAGCTTGTCCTCCCGGGGCACGTCGGCGCCGATCATCCGCTCGATCACCTCGCGGAGCCGCAGCGACTCCGCCATCCGGACGCCGAAGCTCCCGGTGATCGTCAGCAGCGGGAGCAGCGCGCAGAGGTCGAGGTTCAGCTCCGCCCGCCCGCGCCCTTCGACACGCCGGAGGAGGGTGTCGGTGATCCCCGCGATCCAGCGGTCGGTCCACCAGCGCATCGCGGCACGGCCGAACGAGGGCTGGACGACGGCGCGGTGGCGGGCGTGCTCGGTCCCGTCCATGCCGAGGATGTTCGGCCCGAACGTGGCGAACGTGCCGCGGAGGATCTGGGAGTTGAACGTCTCGTCGTCGCGGAACACGGCGTTGACCGTGTCGTAGTCGAAGGCGGAGAAGGCGGGCTCCGTCCACCGCTGCGCGTACTCGGGGCGGGGAAGGCCCAGCACCTCCTCGACGCAGCCCTCGTGGACGGGGCCGCTCTCGCGCGCGCGCCGCAAGTCGGTGTGGAAGTCTTCGACGTAGTCCCCGCCGGAGATGGCCCGGCGGTACTCGCCGCCGGTGTCGAACAGGGTGCGGATCTTGTCCGGGTCGAGCCGGGAGATCTCCTCTAGCAGCATTGCGCCTCGTCCCTTCCGTCGCGGCCGGTCACAGGGCCGTCGCCGTGATGTGCTTGAGCTGCTGGTAGGCGCGGATCCCCTCGCGTCCGCGCTCGCGCCACTGGCCGCTGTGGCGGCGGCCGCCGGACGACGCGAACGGCCCGAAGTAGCCGCCGTTGACCAGCACGGTTCCCGACCGGATGCGGCGGGCGACGGCGAGCGCCCGGTCGGCCGCGCCGAACACCGCCCCGGACAGCCCGTAGACGGTGTCGTTCGCCAGCTCGACGGCGTGGTCGAGGTCGCGGTAGCCGATCACCGAGACGACCGGCCCGAAGGTCTCCTCCTGGGCCAGCGGGTTGGCGGTGTCGTCGAGGTCGACGACCGTCGGCTCGAAGAAGTGGCCGCCGAGGTCGCGGCGCGCCCGGCCGCCGGCGACGACCCGGCCGCCGTGCTCGCGCGCGGCGGCGACGTGGTCCTCGCACCGGCGCACCTGCGCGTCGCTGATGAGGGGGCCGACGTCCGTCGACGGGTCGCGCGGGTCGCCGAGCCGGAGCGCGGCGACCCGGTCGGCCGCCTCGTTCAGGACGCGCCGCTTGGTCTCCTGCGGGACCAGCACCCGGGTCTGCAGGACGCAGCCCTGGCCCGCCATCGCGCGCATCACGACCGCGACGCCGTCCGCCGCCCGTCCCACCGCGTCGGGCAGGTAGACGCCCGCGGACTTGCCGCCGAGTTCGAGCATGACCCGCTTGTGGGTGGGCGCGGCCTGCGCGGCGATCGCGGCGCCGACGGCGCTGGAGCCGGTGAAGGACACGGCGTCGACCTCCGGCGCGCTCGTCATCAGGACGGCCCCGGCGGTGCCCTCCTCGACGAGCACGTTCAGCACCCCGGGCGGGAGCCCCGCCTCCTCGGCGGCCTCGCCGGCGGCCAGCACCGCCAGCGGCGCGAGCGGGCTCGGCCGCAGCACCACGGTGTTGCCGGTCAGCAGCGCCGGGACGACCTTCCACAGCGCCAGGAACAGCGGCACGTTGTAGGCCGGGATGGCCGCGACGACGCCGAGCGGCTCCCACCCGATGACACTGGTGACGACCCGGCCGCCGGTGACGAGGTCATCCAGCGGGACGGGGTTGTGCTCCTCCTCGGGCAGGGACGCGTGGATCCGGACCGCGGCGCGGGCCTGCTCGATCGCGCCCGCGACGTGCAGCGTCCGGGCCGAGGGCAGCAGTGCCCCGGTCTCGGCGACGACGGTGTCCTCGAGATCCCGGCGCCGCGCCTCCAGGGACGACAGGAAGCGCAGGACGAGTCCGGCCCGTTCGGCGGCCGGTTTTCGCGACCATCCGTCGAAGGCGCGCCTCGCGGCCAGCACGGCGCGCTCGAAGTCCGCGGGCTCCGCCGTGGGCACCTCGGCCACCGTGGACAGGTTCGCCGGGTCGGTGACCCGCAGCGCGGGGCCGGACCCGAGGCGGGCGCCGTCCACGTACGACCGCGGGGAGAGCAGGGCGGACGCGCGCGCCATGCCCGCCGTCACAGGCTCACGCCGGCGTCGAGCGCGAGGGCCTGGCCCGTCACGGCGAACGCCGCGTCCGACACCAGCCACAGGATCGCCCGGCTGACGTCGACCGGCTGCAGCCGGTCGACCGGCAGCACCCGCGCCAGCGCCTGCGCGTCGCTCGCCCGCGTCATCGGCGAGTGCGGGTTGTTGATCATGTAGGTGTCGACGGCGGTCGGGTGGACGACGTTGACCCGCACGCCGTGCGGGCCGAGCAGGCGCGCGAAGCCCTTCGCCAGCCCGACGACGCCGTGCTTGGCCGCGTTGTACCCGGACATGCCGCCGGAGCCGTCCGTCATGCCCTTCAGCCCTGCGGTCGACCCGGTGATCACGATGGCGCCGCCCCGGCCCTGCTCGACGAGCGGCCGCTGCGCGACCTTCAGGGTGTTGAAGACGCCGGTGAGCATCACCCCGACGGCGTCGGCCCACCGCTCGGCCGCCTGCTCCAGGGTCGTCTCGGTGCGGTCGCTGTGCAGGACGCCGGCGTTGGCCAGCACGATGTCCACCCCGCCGAGCCGGGCGATGCCGTGGTCCAGCGCCTTCTGCAGCGCGCCGATGTCGCGGACGTCGGCGACCGCGGTCGCGCACCGCCGGCCGGCCGCCTCGACGAGCCGGGCGGTCTCGGCGAGGTCGTCCTCCGTCGCCATCGGATAGGGGACGGTCGGGATGTCGGCGCAGATGTCCACGGCGATCACGTCGGCGCCGTGCTCGGCGAGCAGCGCCGCGTGCGCGCGCCCCTGCCCGCGGCCGGCGCCCGTGATGAACGCGACCCTGCCGTCCAGTTGCCCCATGTCGTCGACCCTTTCTCGGTGCTCGCGGCCGGCGTTCATCGGCGTTCGGGCATGCGAAAGGGCATGGCGGATCCGAATGAGCGCGCGGACTTTCACCGGCGGTCCCGGTGAGTGGAACCAGGCCGCATCGGGCGGCCGGGATTTGACCTTAAGCACGGTTCGCGAAGGCCGTCAAGAGAATGAGCTTCTCCATATGATTAACCAGACAGACGCACCTCGAGGGCCTCCCCGTGAGCTCTCGAGAGAGTTTCACCTACCAATAAGAGAATGACCTTCTCCTACTTATGGACATAGGAGCTTCTACCAGTTAGCTTGAGGCTTCGAAGCAGCCGGGAAGGCCACCGGATTCCCACGTCCTGCGCCCGCCCGGCGGCCACCGCGGCGGCGCGAGCCCGCGAAGGAGAGCCCCATGCCCGACCGACCGGCCGGCCCCGCACCCGTCTTCGACGGCGTGCGGGTCCTGGAGGTGGCGCAGTGGACGTTCGCGCCGGCGGCCGCCGCCGTGCTCGCGGACTTCGGAGCGTCGGTCATCAAGATCGAGGACCCGGTCACCGGCGATCCGCAGCGCGCCCTCGCCACGTCCGGGGTGGTCCCGAAGGTCGGCGAGGTCAACCTGGTCACCGCCCAGACCAACCGCGGCAAGCGCAGCGTCGGGCTGAACCTGCGCGACCCGCGCGGCCGGGAGCTGCTCATGGAGCTGGTCGACCGCGCCGACGTCCTCGTGACGAACTTCCGGGGTCCGGCGCGGGTGAAGCTCGGGTTCGACGAGGACACGGTCCGGTCCCGCAACCCGCGCATCGTCTACGCGCGCGCCACCGGCCAGGGGGCGCGCGGGCCGGACGCCGACCGCGGAGGCTACGACTTCACCTCCTTCTGGATGCGCAGCGGCATCGCCTCCGCCCTCACCGCCCCCGGCGCCGACCGGCCGCTCCCCCAGCCCCCCGCGTTCGGCGACAAGGCCGGCGCGATGAACCTCGCGTTCGGGATCGCCGCCGCGCTGTTCCGCCGCGAGCGCACCGGCGAGGGGGCGTGCGTCGACGTCTCGCTGCTCGGCTCCGCGCTGTGGCAGCATTCCAGTGCGATCCTCTACTCCTGGGGGCTGGGCCGGGAGTTCCCCGTGGCCACCGGGCGCTCGGCCAACCCCATCGGGCGCGGCTACAAGACGGCCGACGGCCGCTGGATCGCGCTGATGATGATCGAGTCCGACCGCTGGTGGCCGGACCTCTGCCGGCACATCGACCGTCCCGACCTGATCGCGGACGAGCGGTTCGCCGACGCCGCCGCCCGGGCCGCGAACCACGACGCCTGCACCGCCGTGCTGGAGGACGTCTTCGCCGCCCGGCCCCTGGCCGAGTGGGAGCGGCGGTTCGCCGACCTCGCCGGGCCGTGGGCCGTCCAGCGCACGATGCTGGAGGCGGCCGACGACCCGCAGGTCACCGAGAACGGGTACGCCGTGCCCGTCGACCACGACGGCACCGCGGTCCGGCTGATGAGCGCCCCCGTGCAGTTCGACGAGCGCGTCCCCGGGCTGAGCCGGGCCCCCGAGCACGCCGAGCACTCCGAAGAGGTGCTCCTCGAGCTCGGCTACGGCTGGGACGCGATCACGGCCCTCAAGGAGTCCGGCGTCGTGTGACGAGCGCCGGCGTCCCAACGGAAAGGACGAACCGCCATGACGGACCCGACCCCCGACCTGAACTGGCTGATCTCGGTCGACGACCACGTTCTCGAACCGGGGCACCTGTGGCAGACCTGGCTGCCGGAGAAGCACCGCGACCGCGGCCCGAAGCTCGTCATCGACGAGGACGGCAAGGGCACGTGGCACTACCTCGGCATGAAGCAGCGGGCCAGCGGCCTGTCCGCGACGGTCGGCCGGGACAAGAGCCTGATCAGCCCGGAGCCGCTCGGCTACGACGAGATGCGGCCCGGCTGCTACGACCCGCGGGCCCGCGTCGAGGACATGAACCAGGGCGGCATCCTCGCGTCGATGACGTTCCCGACCTTCCCCGCGTTCTGCGGCCAGACCTTCTACCGCGGCGAGGACAAGGAGCTCGGGCTCGCCTGCATCAAGGCTTACAACGACTGGATGGTCGACGAGTGGTGCGCGAGCGCGCCCGGCCGGTTCATCCCGCTCACGCTGATCCCCCTGTGGGACCCCGAGGCGGCGGCGGACGAGGTGCGGCGCGTCGCCGGGAAGGGCGTGCGCGCCGTCGCGTTCAGCGAGAACCCCGAGCCGCTCGGCCTCCCGACGATCAACGACCCGGGCCGCTACTGGGACCCGTTCTTCCGCGCCGCCGCCGAGTGCGGCGTCGTCATCTGCATGCACGTCGGCTCGTCGTCGCAGATCCCGTCGATCAACGGCGACACCAACTTCATGGCGAACCTGTCCTGGGGCGCCGTCCGCACCTCGGGGACGATGCTCGACTGGCTGTTCAGCGGCGTGTTCGAGCGGTTCCCCGACCTGAAGATCTCGCTGGCGGAGGGGAACATCGGCTGGATCCCCTACTTCCTGGAGCGGGCCGAGCAGGTCATCGACAAGCAGCGGTTCTGGTTCCAGCGCGGCATCGACTACGACCCCGGCAAGGGCAGCAAGCAGCAGCGCACCGACGGCGGCGCGCACAGCATCGACTACCTGACCTTCGACATCCGGCAGAGCTTCCGCGACCACGTCTACGGCTGCTTCATCGACGACGTCGCCGGGCTGCGCAACCTCGACCTCATCGGCGAGGACAACGTCATGATCGAGACCGACTACCCGCACTCGGACACCACCTGGCCGAACTCCATCAAGCTCGCCCACGACCGGCTCGCCGGGATGGACCCCGAGGTGCAGTACAAGGTGCTCCGGGGCAACGCCGAACGGCTGTTCCAGTTCACCCCGGCCGACACCGCGGGCCTGCCCGTCCCCGGCGGGGTCTCGTGACGGACGCCCGCACCGCCACCATCGTCGGGCTCGGGATGAGCCCGCAGGGGCGCCGGCTCGGGATCTCGCCCAGGGAGCTGCGAAGGCAGGCCATCGACGCGGCGCTGACCGACGCGGGGGTCGGCCGCGAGCTGGTCGACACCTGCATCTGCTTCGGCGTCCAGCCGGAGGACCTGCGCTACGCCGGGCTGTCCCCGCGGGCGTCGTTCGCGCTCAACTCGGGGGGCGCCTCCCCCGCGCTCTCGGTCGTCGTCGCCGCCGGTCTCATCACGACCGGGCAGGCCGAGTACGTCCTCAGCGTCTACGGGGAGGCGTTCACCGGGGCGGCTCCGCGGCTGGAACCGAACCACGGCGTCGCCGGCCGCTCCGACATCGGCGGGTACAGCTACGGCTACCCGTACCTGTACGGGCTGGTCGGGCCCGGCGCGGTCTACGCCATGGCCGCGCGGCGGTACATGGAGGTGCACGGCGCGACGTCGGAGGACCTGGCCGCGGTCGCCGTCGTCGAGCGGGCGTACGGGAGCGTCCGGCCGGGCGCGGTCGGGTACGGGCGGCCGATCACGGTGGCCGACCACCAGGAGTCCCGGATGATCGTCGACCCGCTGCGGCTGCTCGACTGCTCGCGCCCGACCGACGGCGGCGTCGCCATCGTGATCACGTCGGCGGAGCGGGCCGCGGACTGCGCCGGGAGCCCGGTCGCGGTCCTCGGCGCGGGCTGCGGGCACAACATCGCCAACTGGTGGGACGGCACGATGGACGAACGGTTCGGCGCGGCGCCCGACGCCGCCCGGCGCGCGTACGCGGAGGCCGGTGTGGGCCCCGAGAACATATCCGTGGCGCAGCTCTACGCGCCCTTCACGATCGCGACGCTCATGCAGCTGGAAGAGTACGGCTTCTGCGGTGAGGGCGAGGCGCCCGCGTTCGTCCGGGACGGCCATACCGGACCCGCCGGGAAGGTGCCCACCAACACCGGCGGCGGGCAGCACTCGGGGTTCTACGCCACCGGGTTCACGCCGCTGTCAGAAGGCGTCCTGCAGGTCCGCGGGCAGGCGCCGACGAACCAGGTGCCCGACGCCGAGCTGTGTGTGGTCAGCGGCAGCGGCGGGAACGGCGGCGTGCACGGCTCGTGGGCGCACGTGTCGCTCGTGCTGGGCAGGCCCCGGTGAACGCCCCGCGCCCCTACCCCGGGGACGTCGCGCCGGACACGGCCGACGCGGAGTTCTGGCAGGCCTGCCGCGAGCGCCGCTTCCTGGTCTTCCGCTGCGGCGCCTGCGGCCGGGCCGTGTGGCCGGCGGGCGGCTGCCCGGGCCACGGCATGGCGCCGATGGCGTGGGAGCCGGCGAGCGGCCTCGGCCGCCTGCGCACCTGGACGGTCGTCCACCAGCGGTACGCGACGTCGTTCGACGATCCGCCGCCCAACGTCGCGCTGGTGGAGCTGGACGAGGGCCCGCTCGTCCACGCGGCCGTCGTCGGCGCCGGCCGGCTGGAGGTCGGGATGCGGGTGGAGGTGGACTTCCAGGAGGCCGCCCCGGAGGTGGTGATCCCCGTCTTCCGGCCGGTCCGGGGGCCGGGAGATACCCTTGGCGCGTGATGCTGGAGCCGGGGTGGGCGGAGCGCATGACCCGGCACGCCGTCGACCCGCGTCCCGCGGGCACGGGGTTCGTCGGGCCGCGGGCGAAGCTCATCGCGGCCGGGCAGCGCCTGCTCCTGGAGAAGGGCGACTCGGAGTACACGATCGAGGAGCTCGTCCGCCGCGCCGGCGTCGCCATCAAGACGTTCTACCGGTGCTTCCCCAACAAGGAGGAGTTCCTCCGGACCGTCTTCACGACGTCGGTCACCGGGGCGCTGCCGAGGATCCGCGAGTACATCCTGGCCGCGTCCGGCGACCCGCTGGAGCGGCTGCGGATGGCGGTCACCTGGCCGCTGGTGTGGCACCGGGAGAACGAGTCGCTCAGCCGCGTGATCGCCCACGAGCACGTGCGGATCGCCCGGACGAGCCCGGAGACGATCGCCGCGACCGGGCGCCCGTACGAGGCGTTCGTCCGCGAGCTCATCGCGGACGCGGCCGAGGCCGGGCTCGTGCGCCCGGCGAACCTCGACTGGGACGTGCACATCATCACCTCGATCGTCACCACGTCCTTCCACACCCTGGTCCTCGGCATGGGCGAGATGCCCGAGCCCGACCGCGGCGCACTCGCCGAGAACGTCTGGCGGTTCTGCCTGACCGCGCTGCGCGGCTGCGGCCCCGCGTCCGCCGGCGCGACCGCCCCCTGATCCCGCCAATCGCCTGATCCCCGCCGGCGCCGGTCCGGGGGTTGCCTGCGCCGTGACTGGCGAATACGCTATTTTCAGAAATGAGAATGTCAATCTCTACTCGCCGTCTGGAGAGGCCCGCATGGTCGATCTCGAGCTGGAGGGCGGGGTGGCGGTCATCACCATCGACCGCCCGCAGGCCCGCAACGCCATCGCACCGGCCACCATGGACCGGCTGGACGAGGCGCTCGACGCGGCGCGGGGCGCCGGCGCGCTGGTGATCCGGGGCGCGGGCGACCGCGCGTTCGTCTCGGGCGGCGACCTGAAGGAGCTCGCCGCGATCCGCACCGAGCCCGAGGCGGTCGCGATGGCCCTGCGGATGCGCGGGGTCTGCGACCGGATCGCGGCCTTCCCGGCCCCCGTGATCGCCGCGCTGAACGGGCACGCGCTCGGCGGCGGCGCCGAGGTCGCGGTGGCCGCCGACATCCGGGTGGCCGCCGCCGACATAAAGATCGGATTCACCCAGTCGACGCTGGCGATCATGCCGGCCTGGGGCGGCGCCGAGCGGCTGGCCGCGCTGGTCGGCCGGGGCCGCGCCCTCCTGCTCGCGGGCGCGGGCACCGTGCTCGGCGCGGCGGAGGCCGAACGCCTCGGACTGGTCGACCGGGTGCTCCCCCGCGCCTCCTTCGAGGAGGGCTGGCGGTCGCTGGCGGCGTCCCTCGCCACCGGCGCGGCGCGCGAGATCAAGCGGGTCACCGCGGGCGGCCTGACGGCGGAGGAGGCGGCGGGGGCCTTCGCTCGGCTGTGGGTCGCGGACGAGCACTGGGAGGCGGCGGAGAAGGTGATGAACCGTGCGCGATGACGTGTGGCTGACCGAGGGCCCGGCGGGGCCCGTCGTGCGTCCGGCGGGCGGGAGCGGGACGACCGTCCTCTACGTGCACGGCGACGGCGACCGGCCGGACACGCCCGGGCAAGTGCTCGACCTGGCCGGGCACGTCGCCCTCCGCACGAGGGCGACCGTGGTCTCCTGCCGGTACGCAGCGCGGTTCCCGGCCGCCCTCGACGACGTCCACGCCGCCTACGAGCACTGCCGGGCGTCCGGGCCGACGGTCGTCGCGGGCGAGCGGCTCGGCGCGGGGCTGGCCGCCGCCCTGCTGCTGCGGCTCCGCGACCTCGGCGCCGAGCCGCCCCCGTGCGCGGTCCTGGTGTCGGCGCTGCTCGACCTGACGCTGGAGGCACCGAGCCTGCGCCTCAACGCGAGCGCCGACCCCCGGTTCGACGCCGCGGGGCTCCGCCGGCGCGTCGAGCGCTACGCGGGCGGCGCGAACCCGGCCGACCCGCTCCTCAGCCCCCTGTACGCCAACCTGCACGGGCTTCCGCCCGTCCGGCTCCTGGCGTCGGGAACGGATCCGCTGCTGGACGACTCGCTGGCGTTCGCCGCGCGCGCCGCCCGCTCCGGCGTCACCGTGGACCTGCGCGTGCTGCAGGCCTCCTCGTTCCTGCCCGCCGGGACCGTCGACGCCATCGCGGGCTCCGCGTCCAGATGGACGCGCGGCGCCGATGTGCCCGCGCCATCACGCTGACGGCCACCGCCCCGGCGGGCGGCCGGCCCGGGGGGGCCCCCACGGCGGGGGGGGAGGCGGGGTGTGCGGGGACGGTGGTTGGGGCCCCGGCCGGGGTGGCGGGGT
>NZ_JBEPCJ010000046.1:78604-81429 GCF_040299565.1 Spirillospora sp. NPDC000708 | reverse complement strand
CAGGTCAACAACCCCGGATCACTCCTGCACTGGACCCGCAAGATGATCGAGATCCGGCAGCGCCACCCCGTCTTCGGCGTCGGCACCTACGTCGAGCTGTCCGCCTCCAACCCCTCCGTCCTCGCCTTCACCCGCGAGATCGGGAACGGGGACACCAACCAGTGGGGCGGCACCGACACGGTCCTGTGCGTGAACAACCTGTCGCGCTTCCCGCAGCCGGTGGAGCTGGACCTGCGGCGGTTCCGCGGTTCGACGCCGATCGAGTGCATGGGCGGCGTGCAGTTCCCGGCCATCGGCGAACTGCCCTACCTGCTCACCCTCCCCGGCCACGGCTTCTACTGGTTCCTGCTGCCGCCTCCGCCGGACGAGCCGGGCGACGAGAGGGTGGTGTAGCCGTGCCCGGCGGTCCAGGCCAAGGAGGAGACCCGTCCCTCGTCCGGCTGCTGGCCGGCTGGCTGCCCCGGCAGCGCTGGTTCGGCGGCAAGGACAGCCCCATCGAGGACCTGTCCATCGGCACCGCGACCGAACTGCGGACCGGGGAGCCGGGGCTGCACCACCTCGTCCTCGACGTCCGCCAGAACGGCGCCACCGAGCACTACCAGGTCCTGCTCGGCGTCCGCCGCGACCTGCCCGAGCGCCTGCGCCCCCACGAGATCGGCCTGCTCGCCGGGGCGACCGGGATCACCGGCCACGCCTACGACGCCGCCCACGACCCCGAGCTGACCCGGCCGCTGCTCGCCCACATGGCGGGCGAGTCCGTCATCGGGCCGCTGCGCTTCCGGCGCGCGCCCGGCACCGGCATCCGCACCGACCTGGACGGCACGCCGTCCACCGCCGAGCAGAGCAACACCTCGCTCGTCTTCGGCGACGCGTACATGTGCAAGCTGTTCCGCAAGCTCGCGCCCGGCGTGAACCCCGACCTGGAGGTCAACCTCGCGCTGACCCGCGCCGGCTGCGAGCACGTCCCCGCCGTGCACGGCTGGATCGAACTGGCGCCCGGCGGCGACGGCGCCGGCGGCGGCGAACCCGTCACGCTCGCGCTGCTGTCGGAGTACCTGCGCAGCGCGACCGACGGCTGGCAGCTCGCGCTCACCAGCGTCCGCGACTGGTTCGCCCAGCCCTTACCGCCCGGCCCGCCCGACGCGCAGGCCGCGCTCACCACCGACGACCCGGGCGCGGCGGGCGGCGACTTCGCCGCCGAGGCCGAGCGGCTCGGCGCCGCGACCGCGCAGGTGCACAGCGACCTCGCCCGCGCGTTCGGCGTGACGACCGTGCCCGCCGAGCGGCTGCGCGCGCTGGCCGCCGGGATGAACGACCAGCTCGACGCGGTCGCCGAGGCCGTCCCGCAGCTGCGCCCGCACGCCCCCGCCATCCGCGCCGCGTTCGGCGAGGTCGCGGCGGCGGCCGGGGGACTGCAGTTCCAGCGGGTGCACGGCGACTACCACCTCGGCCAGGTGATGCGCACCGACACCGGCTGGGTGCTGCTGGACTTCGAGGGCGAGCCGGCGCGGGCGCCCGCGGAGCGGCGCGCGCCCGCGCACCCGCTCCGCGACGTCGCCGGGATGCTGCGCTCGTTCGAGTACGCGGCGCGGTTCCTGATCGCCTCGGACGGGAACCTCGCGCCGGGCACGGCGGACATGCTGGAGCAGCGCGCCCGCGCCTGGGCGGAGCGGAACCGGAACGCGTTCTGCGCCGGGTACGCGGCGGCGGGCGGTCCCGACCCGGCCGCGCACGCGGCGCTGGTGCGGGCGTTCGAGTTCGACAAGGCGGTCTACGAGATCCGGTACGAGGCGCGGAACCGTCCGTCCTGGCTGCCGGTCCCGCTGCGCTCGCTGGAGCACCTCGCCGGCTGACGCGCCCAGGCCCTCGGCCGGCACCGAGCGGTCGTCACAAGCGGGCGTGCTACCCGGTCTCAGCTACCGGCAACTGCGAGTCGATCGAGGCGGAGACGCCGGCGGGGTGCCGGAAAGCCGTTCGGAGCACCGAACGGCGCCGGCCGCGGCCCCGCCTGCCGGAGCCGAAGGGATGCGTCATGAGCAGCACGTTGGACGGGAAGGTCGCCCTGGTCACGGGGGCGTCGTCGGGCATCGGCGAGGCGACCGCGCTGGCCCTGTCGGCCGAGGGGGCCGCCGTCGCGGCGGGCGCCCGGCGCGCCGACCGGCTGGCGGCCCTGGCGGGCAAGGCGCCCGGCGAGGTGCTGGCCCTGGACCTGGACGTGACCGACGAGGCGTCGGTCCGCGCCGCGGTCGCGGCGACCGTCGACCGGTTCGGCGGCCTGGACGTCCTGGTCAACAACGCGGGGGTGATGTTCAACGGCCCGGTCGCGAGCGCGGACACCGCCGACTGGAGGCGCATGGTCGAGACCAACCTGCTCGGGTCGATGTACGCGGTCCACGCGGCGCTGCCGCACCTGCTGGAGCGCAGGGGCACCGTCGTGCAGGTCTCCTCGACCTCGGGGCGGACCGCCACGGCCACCGCCGGCGCCTACGCCGCCACCAAGTTCGGCGTCAACGCCTTCGCCGAGGCGCTGCGGCAGGAGGTCACCGCGCAGGGCGTGCGCGTCGTGCTGGTCGAACCGGGCTTCGTCGCCACCGAACTGGTCGACCACATCGCCGACCCCGGACACCGGGCGCTCGCGCGGGAGATGGCGGCCTCCATGCGGACCCTCCAGCCCGGGGACATCGCGGACGCCGTCGTCTACGCGGTCGGCCAGCCCGAGCACGTCGCGGTCAACGAACTCCTCATCCGCCCGACCGACCAGACCCAGTAGCGGGGGGGGGGGGGGCGCCCCCGGGCCGCGCGGGGCACTGGGGGGGAGACGGGGG